>CAZZZJ010000009.1:0-25560 GCA_964658355.1 Beijerinckiaceae bacterium | reverse complement strand
TCGGGCGACACTGGCGGCGGGCCGGCCGCCGAGGGCCAAGGCCGAGATGATGCACACAGCGTCGCGTTCAAGCGTCAGGTCGCGCAGGAGTACCTGTCCGGCGAGACGCTGCACGGCCTGGCCAAGCGCAACGATCTCTCGCGCAACCTCGTGCGGGTCTGGGTACAGAAGTACGAGACCGGCGCGTTCGACGACGACGCGGCCGCCAGGCGCTTGAGCTTTTAAAAGGGGCTCTGCGCCAGGAATCGCCGCCGAGAAGCGGACCTACGTCCGTGATCACCGGCCCGGCAGCCTCTCCGTCGCTGCGGGATGCCGGCTGATGGGTCTGGCGCGCTCCACCTACTACGACGCTCCGACGCGGGTTGCCGACGACACCGCCCTCGTCGAGGCCATGGTGGCGATCTGCGATGCGTTCGAAGCCTACGGCTGGCGCCGCGTCCAAGCGGCCCTGCGCCAGCAAGGATGGCGGGAAAATCACAAGAAGGTCCGCCGCCTTCATGCGCGCGCATGACCTGCAGCCGCGTGTTCGGCACCGCGACGTCACGACCACCGACCACGAGAGCCCGATCTTCCCGAGCCTGGCCCGGGACATCGTGCCGAATGGGCCCGACCAGCTCTCTTCCCGCGGATCTGACCTACGTCGCGGTGATGGGCGGCTTCGCCGACGTCGCGATCATCCTGGATGCCCGGTCGCGGCGCGTGGTCGGCTACGCGCTCGGCCGGCACCGGGACTGACCCACCACACGGACCGCGACAGTCGATACGCTGCCGAGGCGTATCAGAACGTGTTGGTCGAGCACGGGATCGTCGGTTCGATGGGCCGGCGCGGCAATCCCTACGACAACGCCAAGGCCGAGAGCTTCATGAAGACGCTCAAGGTCGAGGGGGTGTACCTGATGGCGTTCAAGACCTTCGCCGATGTAGCAGTCGAGCTACCGCGCTTCCGTGACGAGGTCTACAATACCAAGCGGTTGCATTCTGCGCTCGGGTACCTAAGCCCCGTTCAGTTCGAGGAGCAACACGCCCAGCCGACGCTCAAAACCGCCGCCTGATCGTGCCCATCATCAGGGGCCCACTCCACTTCAGGGTCAATGTTCAACGCTGTTTGACACCGTATCGCCGAGGCAGCCCGCGGGTAGGCTCACAGGGTGTACCTATCGAGCCTATCAACTCGTGTCCGCGTTGCGCTGGTCGCATTCGCATCTCTCCTAGGTGTATGCTCGCAGACTTACAGAATTTGTCACCAGAGACAGAGCCCGAATTTCTTTAACCGAGTGCAACACCACATTCTAACAAGGTTGGGAATGAATGAATCGATTTCATTTAAGCGAATCCGGTCCTCAGATGATTGATTACATTCCTTTTTTTCCTTCGGTTTTATAAGATAAGCAAGATATCAGAAATTTATCTTAAATCTATCAGACTTATGATTGTGCAGCGGTGATTATAAGTAGAAGACTTGACATGAGCATTGAGAAGCGCGCATCGACCCGAATGCCGTTAAGCGATCAAGCTGAGATTCATTTGCCCTTTGGAGCTTCGGTCAGCTGCATCATACGCGACCGGTCTGAGGGCGGCTTTTCACTTGAAGTGAACAGCGTACTTGGCATTCCAGATACATTTACACTTATCGTGCGGAGGACGGGGGAAACGTTTGCTTCTCGCGTTGTCTGGAAAAAGCCTCGCAACATTGGTATAAATACCGAGCCAACCGCTTGATTTTCAATTTTTCCGCATAATGTCACATTGACGAATTGTTTCTGCGCCATGTTCGGATCGACCAAGGCCTAAAAATAGCTTGTGAGCGCGAGAATTGACACAAAAAGCATCAATATCAAAATCGAAGCCAATTTATCACATCCCCTTCAAACTTTTTCTTAAATCATGGAAATCAATACACTGCAAATCATGACATAATGCCACCAATAATTTATGTCTGGTATTTACGATTTGTTACTTTTATTTAGATATATTCCTAACTTGCCTCTCGGCTGCTCCGGAAGATAATAATTGGATCAGGCTATGGTCATCCTGATTGCGGATGCTGACGAAGAAACGCGCTTGGCTCTCGCCGAGGCCATAGCGGTCATTGATGGGACCGCTCAGGTCATCGAAGTGTGCGACGGTGCGGAGCTGCAGTCGGCTCTGACCGGTTCGACGCCCGACGTGGTGTTCATCGATACGATCCTACCGGGTACCGATGCCGCCGCGATCATGGCGTGGCGGCAAACGGCTGGCCTTCGCACCGTCGTGGTCCTTGTCGCCGACTTGCTCTCTCGCCGTTGGTCCAACATTGCTCGGTGTATCAATGCGTACGACGTGATCCTCAAACCACTCGACGTGCGAAGCGTCGAGCGTGTCCTGCGGGCAGCTCCGCATCTACGACGTGACTTGAGCCTGCTGTTGGTTCAGCCGAGCGGGCGGGCGCGCGATCTCACCCTGCAGGTGTTGGAAGGGAGCCTGTTTACCATCTCGACCATCGAGGCCGACGCTGGGGCCATCGCTTTGCGCACAACACGGATGAGAAGCTTCGACCTCGCCTTCGTCAGCTTCGGCATCGCCGACATGCCAGCCTTGGAGGTGGCTTGCCGCATTGACGCGCAGCATCCTGGGACAAAAATTGTGCTGATAGGTCGACGATCTGACGCGATGACCGCGGCGCAGCTCGCCCTGTTCGGTGCTCAGGCCTATCTGCCGATGCCCTTTACCGCAGCTGATGTCGACCGCCTCGTCTATGAGGTGTTCGGCTTGTGGCAGCCCTACCTGGTGAAAGCCCTGCGCGAGGAAGAGGGCAAGTTCATGTTGGACGCCGCGCGACCCGCCTTGGCTGTACCGGCATGAAGGCCATCACCGGCCGTGAGCCGCTACCTCGGCTCGATCGCCTCGTGCACGACCTGGAAGCTGCCATTATCAGTGGTGACCGCGTGCACCAATCCGCTCTCGTCGTGCGGTCCGCCGATGCGCTGACACGGCGGTGGTCCCGTTTGCCTGCCGCGGACAAGCCTGGATTCGACCAGTTGCTCGCAAGCCTACTCAGGCAGGTCGATGAAGACGCTCGCGTCGCCTTCGCCAAAAAGCTGATGCCTCTCCGGCGCGGACCACGGCTCACCACGACCGAACTTGCCCGGGACGAGTCCCTCCGGGTGGCTGGACCGTTGCTGGAGATGGGCCGGAGCTTCGACGAAGCATGGCTCTTGGATGCCATCGCCGCTGGTGGTGACGCCCACCGATGCGTGATCGCACGCCGTCCGGCCTTGGGCGAAGCGCTCAGTGCCGCTTTGATACGCGTTGGCAGCCCGAGAGTGGCCGCGACGCTGCTTGCCAACCCGGACGCGGTCGTACCGACTGAAGCGCTGCCAGCGCTGATGCGGATGGCCATGGTGTCGGAGATGGTCGCGGTCGCGCTCAGTCCTCGCGGCGACCTTCCCGCCGTGGACCGTGCCAAGCTCGTCGATCTTGCGCATAAACGGGCCCAGGCGAGCCTCGCTCACGATGGCTTCACGGATGCTGACGTGGTTCTGGCTCTCCTGAGCAATGTGGCCCGCGCCTTTGCCACCCCGGTCGCCGCAGAACGAATGACCCGGTTTACTGGCACGGCGTCGATTGCCGACGACGTTTTTGGAACAGGCCCTGTCGTCTCCGCACGGATTGAGCGCTGGATCGAGCTGCGGCGGATCGAAGATGTGCTGGCAGCGCTAGCACGCGATGCCGGCCTGCCGGTGGCGGTCCTCGTCGCCTGCTACGATGCGGCGAAGCCGACAGCTCTCGCTGCGGTGCTGTGCGGTCTCGGTCACCCTTGGGCGATTTTGAAGGGGCTGCTTCGGGCGCGCTATGCCGGATCGCCTGCACCGGACGTGATGAGTGAAGCCTATTGCCTCCAGACCCAACTGAGCCGTCTCTCGGCCTGCCGGCTGGCACGCTACGCAGCGTCTCGACTGGGCATGAGCGCCTTCAGGCCTGTCGCTGACGCCTTCGATCCGATCACCGAGCCGGTAGCCGCATGACCTGAACTGCCCTGTCCGACCGGTGATCGCACAGACTTGACCGTCATCGCACTGAACTTGGACGGATTTCTTTCATGCGACGCGCTGAATATTTTTAAATCCACCAATCGACTTTGAAATGAATGGAACTGGTTCATATTCGTTTCGGGAAATCCGGTGTTTCTGATATAAACTGCAACATTGTTAAATAGTCTAAGTCGATATTCGCAATCACAAAACTGTATCACCAGATACGCCAGCACGGATAGATTAATCATAGAATTTTCTATGACGAATCATATTCTATGATTAGATGGACTCATATTTTTCTAAGATTCAAAATTAAAAAAAATAACTGGAGTATTTATAATTTATTTACTAATTTTACTGCATAATGAGATCTAAGGATCGTGTGATGGTGCGTAAACGCGGTAACTGGGGCGAGGGAGAGCTTTACGAAGCGCTCTGCCTCCTGATGATCGCCTCGTGCCTATGGATCATCGGTGTCCAGTTCCAGGCGTTCTTCGCCCTGAACGCCTTCATCCAGGCCCACGATCTTTCCGATCAGTTCATGCTCGCCGCCGTCATGGGGCTGGCCGTGTTCGCGGCAAGCCTGCGGAAATCCCTGCTGCTGCGCATGGTGATGCGCGAGCGCGACACCACCGCGGCCAAGGCCGAGGCGGTGGCGCGGCACGACATGCTCACCGGGTTAGCGAACCGCCGTCTCTTCCTCGAGACCCTCGAACAGCGGCGCGCGGCCGCGAGCCTCGCGCCGACGCAAGCGGTCCTTCTGATCGACCTCGACCGCTTCAAGCCGGTCAACGACATCTACGGGCATGCGGCCGGCAACGCCGTGCTGTGCGCGGTCGCCGAGCGCCTGTCTGGCCTGCTGCCCGCCTCCGGACTAGCGGCGCGGTTGGGCGGCGACGAGTTCGTGCTGCTCGTGCCGCTGGACGGCGGCAGCGACGGCCTCGCCCGGCTCGCTCAGGCGGTGATCGCGGCGATCTCCGCGCCAATCCAGTGGCATGGCACCGAGCTGAAGGTGGGCGCGACCATCGGCATCGCCCTGATCTCGGCCGACCAAGCCGATGCCAACGTGGTGCTGCACGCCGCCGACCTCGCGATGTACCAGGGCAAGAAGGACGGCCGCGGCGTGTTCCGCGTGTTCAAGAGCGCCATGGACCTGGAGCTCAAGGCGCGGGCGCAACTCGAAAGCGAGCTCCGCGAGGCGATCGCGAACGGCGAGATCGAGCCCTATTACCAGCCCGTGGTTACGCTGCCGGAAAAGGCACTCGTCGGCGTCGAGGTGCTGGCCCGCTGGCGGCACCCGGTCCGCGGCCTTCTCGCGCCGGCCAGCTTCATCGGGATCGCCGAGGAGACCGGTCTGATCGGTGAACTGAGCATGAAGCTGTTGCGCCAGGCCTGCCTCGACGCTCGCGACTGGCCGTCCCACTTCCAGCTCGCCGTGAACATCGCGCCGCAGCAGTTCCAGGACCGGTGGCTGTGCGAGCGCATCCTCGCGATCCTGACCGAGACCGGCTTCTCCCCGAGCCGCCTGGAGGTCGAGATCACCGAGACGGCCCTGGTGCAGGACCTCGAGGCGGCCCGCACGACCCTCACCTCGCTGCAGAACCTCGGCGTGCGCATCGCCCTCGACGACTTCGGAACCGGCTATTCTAGCCTCTACCACCTGCGCGAGCTGAAGTTCGACAAGCTCAAGATCGATCGCACCTACGTCGACACGATCACCATGAGCGCCGAGCGCGCCAAGCTCGTCGACGCGATCATCAAGCTCGGCGCCAGCCTCGGGCTGGTCACCACCGCCGAGGGGATCGAGACCGATGCCAGCGTCGACTGGCTCTCCGACCAGGGCTGCGACTACGGCCAGGGCTACCTCTTCGGCGCTCCGATGCCGAAGGCGGCGATCACCGCCTTGGTCGAGATGGCGGCGAAGGCCATGCAAACCGCGCAGGTGGCCTGAGAACACTTCGCCGCAATGAGCACGTAAAGCAATTTGAACGCCCTGAAGTTAAATGCAGCGGAATTAGTAATTTCGCGAAGATATATCTGCGTGCAGAAACCTTCATCTATCATTTGACCAAATTACGAAGGATGAAAACCGATGGTCAGGCTGATTGCTGACCTGAATATCTATGCTCGGCGCTTCTGCGAAGACCGTTGCGGCGCGAGCGCAGTGGAGTTCGCGATCGTCTCCGTGCCGTTCCTCGCCCTGCTCGGTGCCATCGTCCAGACCGCCTTCGTCCTGTGGGCCGGCCAGAACCTTGACAACGCCCTGCAGGATGCCGCGCGGTCGATGATCGTCGGCAGCTTCCAGACGGCGAACGCCAACCAGAGCGACCCCGCCGTCATCCTCGCGGCGCTGCGGGCGAACCTGTGCGGGGCGACCGCCCAGAACAAAATCGTCGTGTTTAACTGCCAGGGGGTCAAGCTCGACGTCGCCGTGAGCAATTCCTTCGGGTCTGCCGGCACGCCGAGCCCGGTCGACCCCACCTCGATGACGTGGAAGCCGACCTTCGGCCAGGGCTACGTCTGCGCCGGCCCGGGAGCGATCGTCACCGTCACCGCGGCCGTCGAGTTTCCGATCATCTTCAGTCTGCTCAATCCCGTCCTGAAGACCTTCGCCAACGGCTCGCGCCTGCTGCTCTCGACCACAGTCTTCCGCACCGAGCCCTACCAGACGGCCAGCGGCTCGACGGCCTGCTGACGAGACGCAAAGATGCACGTCCCCCGCCCGTATCCGTCGCACGCGGCCTCCGAGGCCGCTTCCCGAAACCGCGCGGCGCGTGACTTCGTCCGGCGGCTTGCCGGCTTCTTCCGGTCGCGCGACGGCGTCGCCGCGATCGAGTTCGGCTTCATTTTGCCGATCATGTTGACGATCTACGCCGGCATGGCCGAGTGCACGCAGGCGGTGACCAACTGGCGCAAGGTCACCCTGCTCGCCCGCGCCGTCGCCGACCTGACGTCGCAGGGCGATCAGCAGAACCCGATGAGCACGGGGGTCACGAACGACATCCTGGGCGCGGCCGGGGCGATCCTGAGACCGTTCAACGCCGCCAACGCCCGCATCACCGTCAGCGCCATGGCGGTTGATACGCTACCGCTGGCGGGCCCGCCGCGCGTCTGTTCAAGCTATCCGCCGAGCGCGGCGCGGCGCGGCCCGTCGGCACGGCGTCCGACCTGACGGTACCGAACGGATTCCGCCCGACCTCGGGCGACATCCTTCTGCTGAACGGCGCCCGTTACGTCCTGGTCGAAGTGAGCATGACATACACGCCGATGGTCGGCGCGGCCTTCGTGCGGTTCGTCCGGGGTTCGAGCGCACCGATCACCCTGACCGCGAGCGTGCCATGGCCGGTCCGCGGCGGACAGATCTATGCCCCGAGCCTCGTTCCCGAGGTCGTCCTGCCGGGTGGAGTGAAATGCTGACGTTCCGGACCATCTGGAAACGCCGGTCCGCCGCTCGGACGGATGGCGCCGTCGATGCGCGAACTGCGCCGCAAGGGCTGTTCCGGCGCTTCCTCGCGCGAAGCGGCGGCAACGTCGCGATCATCTTCGGGTTCAGCCTCCTGCCGGTCATCGCATTCGCCGGCACCGTGGTAGATTATGGACTCGCCACACAACTCAAGGCGAAGCTGCAGGCTTCCACCGACGCGGCGGCCCTGCGGCTCTGCCAGATGGATCCCGTGAGCGCCACACTGTCGGTTCTCCAGACCCAGGCTGGTCTGCTGATGACCGGCTTCATGGGCAACGTCACCGTGATGGTCGACCCCCTGACCGTGCTATCGACCCCGCGCAAGATCCAGCTTCCACGCATGCGATCTCGAAGACCTATTTCGGGCGCTTGACCAGCGTCGTCTCGCCGGCCGTGAAGGCCAGCGCGCAATGCGCGACGGGAGGGACACCCCAGGTCTACGAGATCGCCCTCGTGCTCGATACGACGGGTTCGATGAACAATTCGGCGGGCACGCAGAGCAAGATGCAGGCGGCACAGCAGGCGGCGAGCGACTTCGTCGGCTTCGTCTTTGCGACGCCGTCGTTTGCGGCCGGGACCAGGATCGCGATCGTTCCGTTCGCGGCAGCCGTGGCCGTCGATCCCGTCGCCTACCGCTATGCGAGCTGGATCGACAAGACGGGCGCCTCGAAATACCACTGGAACAACATCGAGCATCCGGGTTCCGGCTTCACCAGCCGGTTCGATATCTTCGACCAGATGAAACTCACCAACGCCACCTGGGGCTGGAATGGCTGCCTGGAGTCGCTGGGCTATCCGCAGAACACCCAGGACGGTTATGCGACCGCCAGCGACAGCCTCTATGTGCCGATGTTCGCACCCGACGAAGACGGCACCGGCACCAACGGCAGCTACAACAGCTATCTCAACGATTACAAATCGAGTGGCAACCCGCTTTTCGATCTCCTTTTCCCAACCAACTGTCCACAAAACTCAATTGCTGGATACGGAGACGACAGCCAAGCCAGATCCTGCAAGTACAAGTACGCAAGCGGCGCGGCAGTGAAATATTCCTCCGGTACGTCCTTAGCCAACGGGCCAGGCTATATGTGTACCAGCAAGCCGCTTCAGCGTCTGACGACCAGCATCGGTACCTTGAAGGCGCTCATCGCCAGCTTGGCGTCGCAAGGTTCGACGAATATCTTTGAGGGGGTGATGTGGGGGTGGCGCACGCTCTCGCCCATCAGCGTGTTCGGCGATGGCGGCAGCTACGCAGGAGCGACGAAGAAGGTCCTCGTCCTCATGACGGACGGCACCAACACCTGGAACACCGACACGAGCTACAACAAGTCCAGCTATTCGGCACTGGGCTATATCCGCAATGCGGACGGCACCTCACCGAATTCGCGTTTGCCGTCGACCAACCAGAACCTCACCGACGATACCAGCACCCGCAACGCCCTCGACGCGCTGACGGCCCAGGCTTGTACCAACGCCAAGGCCGCGGGTGTGACGATCTATACGGTCGCGTTCAGCACACCTGGGGATCCCATCGACACCATAGGCGTCTCTCTGCTCGCGAATTGTGCGAGTTCCGCCACGGTCCAGCCTTCTGGTTCGAAGGCATTCGTCGCCAACGACGCTGTCGCCCTCAAGGCAGCCTTTAGTTCGATCGGCACTAGCATCGGCAAAATAAGGCTATCACAGTAGGGTAGAGGCTGTTCGCCCCGGTCGTAAGGTAGGGATACAGGCGCTGATCCTCCTCGGCGGGACTATTGCGCTTCGGTTTACGCGCTGGTCGAGGGTAGTCAAGCTGGGGTGGTAGATCCGAAAGGCCCTGCCTTTGCCTTGCGCGGATGCCGACAGGACGTAATTCCAAGGCGGCACTGTCGAATGGTGTTCAATCGGAGCGACCACCGACGCCTTCCGCCACCCTCCAAATGTAGATCCCCGCCGCCTGTGCTGGCCAAGCAAGAGCCTTCGCCGCGAGCCAAAACAGCGAACCCGTGCCTCCACCCGTCAGCCGGTCGCGATCCAGGATTGGCGCCGATACCGGGTCCCGTTCGTGTTCACCGTCGACGTGAACCGCCCGCACCAGGATTACGGGGCCCTGGTCGAGAGTGTGGTCGATCGACCGGCTTTTGGTGAGCGACGTAGAGGGATGCGGCAAGCTTAACTGTTGCCACATCTCTTGGTGGCGAATAATGAATACCTGAACGCTTGAAGGTGGAGGGAAAGCCGTGGTCAAATTTGTTCCGTCCGAGGATGGCAGCCACGCTATCTTTCGGGGCGATCTGAAGCTGATCTGCGGACTGACGAGAGACGAAGCCCACCGCCTCGCCACGGTTCTGAGTACCACCCGCCCGCGAAATACTGATACCGGTCCAGCCGCCCCATCGACCGACGCCGATCCCGTCTTTCGCACGCTGTAGGTGGCCTTCATGCGGATATCGTGACCGGACGCTTTAACACCGTGCACCGGCTGATCGAGGGCTCTGCTAGACTGAGGACGCAGAGCATGCGCTGGCCGGCCTGCTCCTCGATCAGGGTGCGCGTGTAGGCGCTCGTTCTGGGCAGATGATAGATCCGCTCGCCCTTCACTAAAATGTTGCCCGTGATCTTGCAGGTCATCAAGCCGGTGGAGCCGGCAGGCATCGGCTCTTCGGCATGTTGCATCACTAGCGCACTGACGCACTCGAACGGTCCACTGCGCCAACCGAATGGCCTCGACAAGCCAAAGGGTTAACGACGCGTTCGCCGGTTGCCCGTTTGTGTCGGTGCACCATGGCGGCGGCCGCGCCCGGCTTATCATCGATAGCCTTTGCAAGGGCTCCCTCTCGTTTGATCGCACCGACGCCATCGTCACGATCGCCTAGGAAGCGGCATGAGGACGACCACGATGCCAACCGGGCAGCTCCACGTCCTGCTCTGGCTCTATCTCACGCCCGCGCCCTACCCGAAGCCGAGTAGGTACCATCAGGAGTTCGTCGACGAGCTGATCCGCCTGGGCTGATCGACTATTATCCCGTGCGCGTGGGGTTCACGAGCAACGAGATGGCGCCTTCTGACAAGGGGCGGGTCTCCGTCGAAGCAATTCTGGCAGTACCGCTGCCAGTGTAGAAGTAGGTAATGGCATGAGCGCGCGCACAGAAGCACACAACCTGACCCGCGAGGAGGGCGCCGGCTACAGCAAGGCGCTTCAGGATCTGCGCACTTGGTGCGAAGGGCGCGACGACTTCGCCAGGCAGCGGATTGAGACGTTGAAGACGGGCTTCGGTGCCATGGACCCAGCCGCGATAACTGCCGTCGCCGTGCTGGAGTCCGCAATGGAGGATCTCCAGCAGGCGGTCGCTGAAATCGATCGTCTCTACGCCCAGCAGCGTATCGCGACATTTGGGAGATGAGCGCCGTGCCCGACGATACGATGGGCGGCCAGATCCAGACTGCCTTGATGAGGCCTGAGGGGGCTAGCAGGACCGCCGCAGCAGGCCTGCTGGCCGCTGATGCAGCACCATCCACCGTGAACGATCCGGCTCTCGTCTACCGGTTGGTTTCCGTCAGCGCCGGGACGGCTGAGACTGCCGGATTGCGGCTTCATGGTGCGACGTAGCGTTGTTGGTGACGGGAGGCGTCGCCCGAGACGGCTTCTCACGCATGTGATCCTGCGCGTGACGATTTCCACTGGCTGCGGCAGCGGCCACCCTGGCAGCGGACTCGTCGCGAGGTGCAAAGCCATCGGGTGAAGTCGACGTCATGCTGCTAATTTTGCTTGCATCAGGGCGTGCCGCCTGCAAAGCAACCGTCTATTGCAGGGGATTTATTCAATTCATGTATCCGATTATGTGAGTTATATGTGACTGATGCGTTTATAAGCAGGTGATGATATGTTCACGTGCTGTAGCCGCTCGGCCGGACTGACTTATGCTACCGCTGCCGCCGACCACGTTCCTCGTCGGCCACCGCTTCAACCGCCGCGATGGCGTTCTCGAGCTCCGCAATCCGTTTCACCGTACTGGCGGCCGGCATGGTGTCGTACTGAGCAGCGTCCATGACGAGGTCGCGCTGGCGAGCCTGGAGGCGGTCCAGGAGGGCTTCGAGCTTGTCCATGGCGCGCTGTAGCGAGGCGTCGTCGCCTCGACGACATCGGCACAGTGGCCTTTCGGCCAAGATCGCGATGCTGCGAAATGAACAAGCTGTGCAAACTCGCGCGTCGGTCAAGGCACACGACCCGACGCTGGATCGCGGCGGGCTTCTGTAGATCCTTAGAGGGCCGCGCGGCCAGGCCGGCCGAGCCCGATGTTCTTCGCGAGAGCAGAGCGCGCCTCAGAGTACGAGGACGACACCATCGGGTAGTCTGCCGGGAGACCGAACTTCGCTCGGTAGGAATACGGGTTGAGGCCGTGTTTGCTGAGGTGGCGCTTCAGGGTCTTGTACCGCTTGCCGTCAACGAAGCTGATGAGAGCATCCGGCGTGACCGACTTGCGGATCTGCACCGCGGTCGGCATTTCGACCGTCTCGGCCGGAGCGCCATTGCTCTCAGATCCCGTGCCGCCGTAGAGGCCCGACAGAGCCGCATGCACGCTTCCGATCAGCTTCGGAAGCTCAGGAGCAGGAATGGAGTTGTTCGCAACGTAGGCCGCAACGATTTCGCTAGCCAGCGCGAGCGTTTCGGGGCTCCGCCCCTGGTTTTCTTCGATCACTTAAGTTGTCCTGTGTTGGCCGCTCAAGCGTGAGATCATTCAATCTCCGCAAAAAATCAAGGGACGACTCACAGAGGATTGTGCGATCCTGCTTTGAGCAGCGCACATGCTTGGAAGACTGGATTTGGTAAGGCGGTGGGCGGGGGGGGGCATCAGGGTGGCCGCGGCTTCTTGCGCATCGCTCCCCGGCAGCGACGGCGCTTAGCAGGGCGCGTGATCGGCGCAAGGCTGCTCCGCATCTCGGCCGCCGTCGTGGCCGCCTACGAGACCGACCACACGGTCAAAGCCCGCATGAGATGAATACCAAGGCGGCCGACCCCCGTTCTGGCATTGCCCCCGATCAAATTTCATGTCCGGGACACGACCGTTTTCTCGACGCCTGTAGCTCCATACGGCGAGGTTCGAGAAGTGTGGATTTTTGCCGGTCTGCTTCTGTGAAGCAAAGCCATGGAATCGGACAATCGTTCGGATCGCTTCGATCGGCCGCTTGGCACCCATCCCGAGCACTCGAATGCATGAGACTGGCGCCAGGAAGCGGCCGAATCCGTTTCTGATACCTACGATTGCCTCGGAGCAAACCTAGTTTGATTGATTTAACATAGGTATTGGGTCGAAGCGGGTGCTGATCCACTGCATGTCGGGGTTCGGTCGGATAGATTGTCTTAACGCGCTTTAGCCACCGGGCGTGTCGGCAACGGGAAAGAGGTCGATGCTGGCATGACAGCATCGACCTCCTATCAGAACGGGCGGTTTGGTGCGCCGACCCTCGCGTCGCTACCAACGCGGCAGGCGGTGAAGGGCCCTGAGGAACACGTCCACGTTCTCGCGGGTGGTGTAGAAGGCCGGCGAGGCGCGGATCGACTGATCGACGTCGAAACGCCGGAGCGCCGGCAGAGTGCAGTGGTGGCCGGAGCGCACGGCGACGCCGTGGCGGTCGAGGTGGTGGGCCACCGCCGCGTTGGTCTGGCCCTCGATCGTGAAGGACATCGCGCTGGCCTTCTCGCGGACCGTGCCGAGGAGGCGCAGGCCCTTGATGTCGGCAAGCTCCGCCTGCGCATACTCCAACAGATCGTGCTCGTAGGCGGCGATGGCCGGCAGTCCGACGCTCTCAAGGTCGTCGAGCGCCGCATCGAGGCCGACCGCACCGGCGATGTCCGGCGTGCCCGCCTCGGACTCCTCGGGCGCGCCCTTGTGGACCGTCTTCGTGACGGTCACGTCCTCGATCATGTGGCCGCCGCCCTGCCGGGGCGCCATCGCCACGAGCAGGTGCTTCTTGCCGCAGAGCGCACCGATGCCGGTCGGCCCGAACACCTTGTGGCCGGAGAACACGACGAAGTCGGCACCCAGCGACTGTACGTCGATCGGGATGTGCGGGGTCGACTGGGCCGCATCGACCAGCACCGGCACGCCGTAGGCGTGGGCCAGCGCGATGATCTCGCGGACCGGGTCCACCGTCGGCTGGGGCCTGTCCGGACTCTGCCCCGGCCCGGCGGTGGCTGCGCTCTCCACCGGCGCGCCACGCCGAGCCCCGCGAGCCGCTTCGTGGGGACGCGTGCGAAGGCCGTGTCGCCGATCGGGCTACCCCTCCGAGCGGACGCGTGTCGCCGCTAAGCATGCCGGCCAGCAGGGCGGGACAGCCCGAGATTTTCCCGGAGGGTCGATCCCTCGTATTCGTGCCGAAACAGGCCGCGGCGCTGCAGTTCCGGGATGACAAGGCTGGCGAAATCATCGAGCCCGCCGGGCAGGGTCGGCGGCATGACGTTGAATCCATCCGCGCCATGGGCCTCGAAGCGTTCCTGAAGGGCATCCGCGACCTGGGTCGCCGTCCCGACGACCACCCAGTGCCCGCGGGCGCTGGCGGCGCGGAGGTACAAGTCGCGGATCGTCAGACCCTCGCGGCGGGCGAGACGAAGGAACAGGTCCTGTCGGCTCTTGCCGCCGTTGGTCTCTGGCATCTCCGGCACAGGAGCGTCGTCCGGATATGCGGACAGGTCGGCGCCGGTGAGCTGTTCGAGGAGCGACCGGCCGACCACGGGATGGATCAGCTCCTGCAGGGACGCGAACTTGTCCTGCGCCTCCGCCTCGCTTCGGCCCACGACCGGGAAGGCGCCGGGCATAATCTTGAGTTGGTCCGGATCGCGGCCGTGGCGGGCCATCCGGCCCTTTACGTCGGCATAGAAGGCGACCGCGTCCTCCAGGGTTTGCTGGGCCGTGAAGATCACCTCGGCGGTGCGGGCGGCGAGCGCCTTGCCGGCCTCGGAGGAGCCGGCCTGCACTACGACCGGATGCCCCTGCGGGGCACGCGGGACGTTGAGAGGGCCGCGCACCGAAAAGTGCTCCCCCTCGTGCGCGAGGAGGTGCAGCTTTTCGGGCTCGAAGAAGCGGCCGGATTCGCGATCGCGAACGAAGGCGTCGTCCGCGTAGGAATCCCAGAGACCGCGCACGACGTCGATGAATTCCTCCGCCCGAGCGTATCGGTTGGCGTGGGCCAGGTGGCTCTCGCGGCTGAAGTTCCAGGCCTCGCGCGGGTCGGCGGAGGTGACGAGGTTCCAGCCCGCGCGGCCGCCGCTCAGATGATCGAGGGAGGCGAATTTGCGCGCGACGTGGAACGGTTCGTTGTAGGTCGTGGAGGCGGTCGCCACGAGGCCAATGCGTTCGGTGACCGCCGAGAGGTGCGATAGCAGCGTCAACGGCTCGAACTGGCCGACATAGCGGATCGCCGTCCGGCTCAAGGCGTCGAGATCGTCTCCGCGGATGCTGACGCCGTCGGCGAGGAAGATCAGGTCGAACTTCGCTGCCTCGGCCGTGCGGGCGATCTGCCGGTAGTGGGCGGCGTTGATCCCGGCATCGGCCTGAGACGAAGGATGCCGCCATGCGGCGACATGGTGTCCGCCGGGATATAGGAACGCGCCCAGGTGCATGCGGTCACGGCGGCCCATGTCCGTCGCCGCCTCACGCCGATCCGACGCGATATTGGCGTGGCGGCGCCGCGCCGGAGATCGCGAAGGCGCCGACGCTGCGGTCCCGGTAGATGCGTGGATTGTGCGAGGCGATGGTGCGGGCGTTGCGCCAGTAGCGATCGAGCCCGGTCCCGACCTTCACCGCGGAAGCGCCGAGCGCATCAAACAGGCCGGTTGTCGCCGTCAGGATCAGGTCGGTGACCACGCTGACCGCCTGGTTCACCTCGACGTCGGCGAGCGTCGCCTGCCGCTCCGCATCCGGCGATCCGGCGCGGTGCGCATCGTGGACCCTCTGGAGCGCCTCAGCGGCCTTGAGCACAATCGCGCCCGCCGCGTAGGCGTTGGCGCGGACGCGGCCCACCACCGCCTGGATCTGCGGGTCGTCGGCCGTCCGCCCGGCGTTGCCGTGGCTGTAGACGCGGGTCCGCTCGGCCACGAGCCGCGCCACGTCGTCGGCCGCAGCCCGACCGATGCCGGCGAGCGTCGCCAAGTGCACCAGCTGGAAGAACGCCATGGCGTAGGGGAAGCGCGCCGGATCGGGCTTGATCAGGCCCGGATCGAGCACCACGCCCTCGAAGGTCGCGGTGCCGCTGGCGGTGAGCGCCTGCCCGAACCCGTCCCAATCGTCGACGATGCTGACGCCCTGCGCCCGCACGGGCACCGCCGCGGTCACCGCGCCGCCCGCCTCGTCTTCGGCCGAGAGATGGATGTAGTCCGCGAACAGCGAACCGGTCGTGTAGAACTTCCGACCGTCCACCACATGGACGCCGTCACGCTGGCGCACCACCGTGTCGAAGGCGCCGACCTTGGCCGATCCCGTCTCTGAGACGCCGCTGCCGATGGTCTCGCCGGCGCCGATCCGCGCGATCCACGCCGCGCGCCATTCGGGCGACGACGAGCACAGCGCGTCCTCGGTGAAGCCGAAATGGGCCCTGAGCGCATTGGTGACGTTGGAATCCGTGGCCGACAGCTCAATCAGCAGGGCGAACAGCTCGGGCAGGCTCGCGCCATGGCCGCCCTCATCCGGCGCGAGGCGCAGGGTGGCGAAGTTGGCTTCCCGCAGCCAGCCGATCTCGGCATGGGGCAGGCGACGTGTCCGGTCCCGTTCGACCGCCGTGGCGCGGATCTCGGCGAAGACCGGACGGAATCGGTCCGCGAGCTCTTCGTAGCGCCCGCTCGGCCCGGCACCCCAGCCTGCATCCGTTTGAGACATGAACAAGATTTCCTGGTTCCAATCGATCGCCCGACAGAGAGTCGGATCAATCGATGAATTGTCTTCGGATCTCAAGCCGACCACCTGACAAGCCGATATTTTTAGAAGATCTGTATTTATATTTATCAGGTGGTAGTGGTTTTGTTCTGATACGTGCCGGAATTTTAGAACACGTTCTCCCGGCCCGCCAGCTAATCGACAAGCCAAGAACAATTGCCCAACGGGGTTCTGGTTTTGCGGCGCTGCACGGCTGCTCATGCAGAGACAGGATAGGTGCGTCCTTCAAGAAGCCAATCGAAGAAGTTGCTCCCACGCATCCCGGGGAAATCGAAAACGCCTTTCATTGATCCGGCGCCCTCGCTCGACTTCAATACACGAGCCGGCCAGCGACGCGTGGGCCCGCGGCAGCGTGGCCGCCCTCGTCTCGGCCTCTCTTTCGCCTTCCCGCCGAATTGCGAGCCTTCGATGACCGACGAGACCCCGTGGCGGATCGCGCCCTCCCGCCGTTCGCTCCTGCGCACTGGGCTCGGCGGAGCGGCTGCCCTGGCGCTCGGTGCGCCGGCCGTGCGCGCGGCGCCGCGCGAGGTGAAAATCAGCATGCAGCGCTCGTCGGTGCTGTTCACCGTGCTGAAGGTGAAGGGCACGCTCGCCGAAAGGCTCGCCCCGCTGGGCTTCACGCCGACTTGGCACCTGTTCACCAGCGTCATCGAACCGATGAATGCCGGCGCCGTCGATATCCACGCCGACGTGGCCGACGCCGTGCCGATCTTCACCCAGTCGGCCAAGGCGCCACTCACCTTCTACGCCCGCGAGCGGGGCGCGCCCGCGGCCGAGGCGATCATCGTGCCGGCTGGGTCGCCGATCCGGACCGTGGCCGACCTGAGGGGCAAGACGGTCGGCGTCTCCCGCGGCTCGGGGAGCCATTACGTGCTGGCCGCCGCGCTCAAACGTGCAGGCCTGACGCTCGCCGACATCAAGCCCGCCTATCTTCAGGCGCCGGACGGAGCCGTGGCCTTCGATCAGGGCAGCCTCGACGCCTGGTCGATCTGGGACCCGTTCCTGGCCTTCGCGGAGGCCAAGCGCCCCGTGCGGGTCATCGCCGACGGCGGCGGGCTGACGAGCTACCACCGCTATTACCTGGCGAACGACAGCTTCGTCGCGGCGCAGCCCGAGGTGGTGGCGACCGTCTACCGCTCGCTGGTTGAGGCAGGCGCCTGGATGAAGGCGAACCCGGAGGCCGCCGTGGCGCTGCTCGCCCCGATCTGGGGCGACCTACCGCCAGCGGTCGTGGCCGCCGCCAACAGCCGGCGGACCTCTGCCGTCGAGCCGGTGGAGCGCGCCCAGCTCGGCGAGCAACAGGCCATCGCCGACGTGTTCTACGAGGCCAAGCTCATTCCCCGGCGGATCGACGCCACCGACGTGCCGATCTTCCGGACCCCCGTTGGCCGGGGCTGACGCCGTGACCACGCCTCCCCGTTTTGGCATCTGGGCCGCCGTCCACGGCTCCCGCGCCTCCCACCACGATCCCGACGAGCCCGACGACGCCAGCTGGGAGCGCAACCGCGCCCTGGTGCTGGAGGCCGAAGCACTGGGGTTCGACGCGGTACTGGTCGCACAGCACACGATGAACCCCTACGACGCGGAGCGCGACCAGCTCGAGGCCTGGACGGGGGCGGCCGCGCTCGCGGCGCTGACGAAGCGGATCGAGATCATCGCGGCGATCAAGCCGGGGCTCTACCACCCGGTGGTGCTCGCCAAGATGGCGCTGCAGATCGAGCACGTCAGTGGAGGCCGCTTCGCCCTCAACCTCGTCAATGCCTGGAACAAGGCCGAGTTCGCGCAGGCCGGCCTGCCCTTTCCGGCCCATGACGACCGCTACGCCTATGGCCGCGAATGGATCGGCCTCGTCGATCGGTTGATGCGCGGCGAGCGCGTGACCTTCCAGGGCGACCACTTCCGGGTGGAGGACTATCAGCTCCGCCCCGCCGGCACGTTCGGGAAGCGGCCGACGATCTATCTCGGCGGTGAATCCGAGCCGGCCCGAACGCTCGCGGCCGACCATGCCGACGTCTGGTTCATCAACGGCCAGCCGCTGGACGACGTCACCGCCCTGATCGCCGACGTCGCCCGGCGACCCGCGGCGAACGGGCTGCTCCGCTTCGGCCTTTCAGCCTTCGTGATCGCCCGGAAGACCGACACGGACGCGCAAGCCGAGCATGCCCGGCTCCTGGCCCTCGCCCAGCGTGACGCGTCGCTCCGGGCCGACACCCGCGCCCGCACGGACACGGCGAGCGTGATGTTCGCCAAGACCGATGCGGCGGCCTCCCGCCATGTCGGCACCAATGGCGGCACCGCCGCCGGGCTGGTGGGCAGCTACGACACCGTGGCCGAGCGCATCCGCGCCTTTCACGCCTCCGGCATCGAGCTGTTCATGCTGCAGTTCCAGCCGTTCGAGGCGGAGATGCGCCGCTTCGCCGAGCAGATCCTGCCGCGCGTGCGCTGAACCGGAGATCACCGATGAGCCGTCGTCAGTTGCACCTCAACGTCAACCTGCTGCATTCGGGCGTCTACCCGTCCGCCTGGCGCCTGCCGGACAGCAGACCGGACGCCTTCGTCGACATCGACCACTTCGTGCGCATTGCGCAGGTCGCGGAGCGGGGCAAGCTCGACGCGATCTTCCTGGCCGACACGCCCGCCATCGCCGACCGGATCGATCACCGGCCGTTCAACGCCCTCGAGCCGACGGTTGTGCTGGCGGCCGTAGCGACGGTGACACGTCATGTCGGCCTCGTGGCCACGGCCTCGACCACCTATAACGAACCCTACAATCTCGCCCGCCGCTTCGCGAGCCTCGACCTCGTGAGCCGGGGCCGGGCGGGGTGGAACGTGGTGACGACGGCCGACGCGGCCGCCGGCCGCAACTTCGGCTTCGCGGGCGCCTCGGACCACGGCGCGCGTTATGCCCGGGCGCGGGAGTTCACCGACCTCGTCCACGCCCTGTGGGACAGCTGGGAGGACGGCGCCTTCATCGGGGACAAGGCGAGCGGCCGCTTCGTCGACGCCGCCAAGGTCCACGCCGTGAATCATCGCGGCGCGCACTACTCCGTCGCTGGGCCGCTCACGGTGCCGCGCAGCCCGCAGGGACGCCCGGTGACCTTCCAGGCCGGGGGATCGGAGGACGGGCGCGAGCTTGCCGCCGCCACTGCCGACGCGGTGTTCTCCCTGGCCCAGACGATCGAGGACGGGGTGACCTATGCACGTGACCTGCGCGCGCGGGCGGCGCGCTACGGACGGGGGCCTGACGCGCTGGTCGTCCTCCCGGGCCTGGCCACCGTGATCGCCTGCACCGAGGCCGAGGCGCGGCGGCGCCAGGACGAACTTTGGGACCTCGTTCCGGTGGAGTACAGCCTCGCCCGGCTCGCGGGCACATTGCGGATCGATCCCGCCCGCCTCGACCTCGACAAGCCGCTACCCGACCCGCTGCCCCTGCCGCCGGACGCCAACCACACGATGTTCCTCGGCACCGTCGCGCTCGCGCGCCGGGACAAGCTGACGGTGCGTCAGCTCCTGCGGGCCTTGGGCGGCGGTGTCGGCCACCGCATCGTCGCGGGCACGCCGGAGGCGATCGCCGACGACATCGAGGCGTGGTTCCGGGCCGGCGCGGCGGACGGCTTCAACCTGATGCCCGACGTGCTTCCGGACGGTCTGGAGACCTTCGTGGACGCGGTCGTGCCGATCCTCCAGCGGCGCGGCCTGTTCCGGCGCGACTATGCCGGGACCACCCTGCGGGATCATCTCGGTCTCGACCGCCCCGCCAGCCGCTTCGCCGCGACGGGTGCTGCGGCTTCGGCGTGAATTCCGTCGCAGCAAAACACCGGGAGAACATTGCTATCCTCCCGCCGCGAAACACGGCGACGATCCCCTTCGAACGGGCCGAAATTCGGCAATCGCTGCTCTTGATGCGGAACCTTCGTTTCGAGATACCAAGACCAGTCTTCATCACTGAAATTCAATCGAAAAGCGTGCACCGTGCCTGCATCGACCCGTCGCGTCTTCCTGTCCGGCGCCCTCGCCCTGAGCATCGGACCGGCCCACGCCGCCTCGGCGCCCCTGCGGGTCGTGGCCTCCTCGCTGCCACATGCGGAGATCCTCGAGTTCGTCGTCGACAAGCTCGCCCCCGACCTGCCGCTGAAGGTCATCGCGATCTCTGGCGATCTGCGTCCGAACGCCCTGCTGCGTGACGGCGACGCCGACGCCAACTTCTTCCAGCACGCCCCTTTCCTCCGCTCCGAGGAAGCCGCCATGGGAATGCGCTTCGCCATCGTCGCGGCGGTGCATGTCGAGCCCCTGGGATTGTACAGCCGCCGCGCCAAGGCGCTCGCGGACCTGCCGGCTGGCGGGCTCGTCTCCCTGTCGAACAACGTCTCCAACACCAGCCGCGGGCTGTCGCTGCTTCAGGCCAACGGCCTGATCCGGCTGCGGGCGAAGGATGCGGACGTGAACGCGACCGTTGACGACATCGTCGAGAACCCCAAGAACTTCCGCTTCGTCGAGATCGCGCCGCCGCAACTGCCGCGCTCCCTCGACGACGTGGCGCTCGCGGTCATCAACGGCAACTACGCGCTCGAGGTGGGGCTGGAGCCCGCGCGGGATGCGCTGGCGCTCGAACGCGCCGAGGGCAACCGATATGCGAACGTCCTCGTCGCG
This sequence comes from Beijerinckiaceae bacterium, assembly GCA_964658355.1. Classification (GTDB taxonomy): domain Bacteria; phylum Pseudomonadota; class Alphaproteobacteria; order Rhizobiales; family Beijerinckiaceae; genus Methylobacterium. The sequence goes on along the minus strand of CAZZZJ010000009.1, from coordinate 4,525 downwards.
ACCGAGGGCCTGGCAAAGGATCCCCGCGTGCTGCGCCTGGGAACCCTACTGACCTCGGCCGAGGTCGCGGATTTCATCCGCAAACGCTACCGCGGCTCGGTCGTCCCCGTCCGCCCGTCCTGACCGGCGCCGCTCGGACGAGGCCGGCACCATCCATCCTTCGACATCCCCATCCTGCCCTGACCTCGCCGATCCGGGCGAGCGGAGTCCACGACTGATGCGCTTCCTGAAGACCGTCGCCATCGCCCTCCTGTCCCTGGGCGCGATGGCGGCCCAGGCCGAGACCTTGAAGATCGGCACCGTTCCCGGCGCCTACAGCGACGCCGTCACCGCGGCCGCCAAGGAAGCCAAGGCGCAGGGCATCGACGTGAAGGTGATCGAGTTCAGCGACTGGACGACGCCCAACGTCGCCCTCGATGCCGGCGACATCGACCTGAACTTCTTCCAGCATCGCCCCTTCATGGAGAACGCATCGAAGCAGAAGGGCTACCGCTTCGACATAGTCGGGCTCGGCATCCTGCAGAACATCGGCCTGTTCTCGCTCAAGCATAAGAGCCTCGACCAGATCCCGGTTGGCGGCAAGGTCGCCATCGCCAACGATCCGGTGAACCAGGGGCGCGGCCTGCTGCTCCTGCAGAAGGCCGGCCTCATCAAGCTCAAGGACGATGTCGGCTTCCTCGGCACCGTCGACGACATCACCGAGAATCCGAAGCGGCTCAAGTTCACCGAAGTCGAGGGGCCGCAGCTGGTGCGGATCACCGGCGACGTCGACCTCGCCCAGGGCTACCCGCATTTCATCGTCGCCGCCGGCGCCTTCGATCCGACGAGCGGGCTCATCTATTCCGGAGTCGAGGACAAGCTCTTCGCGGTCAGCTTCGTCACGAAAGCCGCCCGCAAGGACGACCCGACGATCCGGAAATTCGTCCAGATCTTCCAGACCTCAGAGGCCGTGAAGCACCAGATCCACACCTCCTTCGCCGGCAGCGACAAGCTGTACCTGCTCGCGTGGCAGAACTGACGATGGTGAGCTTGGCCTTGGACAGCCTCGGAGCGACGGGTTCGGCGAGGTCGAACCTGCTCGCGTCTGACGCGATCCCCACCGCCCGGGACGAAGCGAACCGGCGCGGCACCGGCACCGTGCGGTTCGAGAACGTCTCGAAAACCTATCGCTCCGCGGGCGGCGAGGTCCGGGCGCTGGACGATGTCAGCCTCACCGTTCCGTCCGGCGCGATCTTCGGCATCATCGGCCGCTCGGGTGCCGGCAAGTCGACCCTGCTCCGAACCGTCAACCGGCTGGAGGAGCCGACATCGGGCCGTGTGATGGTCGATGGGGAGCTCATCAATGCCCTGCGCACGGCGGGCCTTGTGGCCCTGCGCCGTCGCATCGGCATGATCTTCCAGCACTTCAACCTGCTATCCGCCAAGACCGTCCGGCAGAACGTGGCCCTGCCGCTCAAGGTGGCCGGGATCAGGCCGCCGGAGATCGAGCGCCGGGTGGACGAGGTGCTGCGCCTCGTCGACCTCGAGGGCAAGGCGGACACTTATCCGTCGCGCCTCTCGGGCGGACAGAAGCAGCGGGTCGGCATCGCCCGCGCCCTGGTGAGCGATCCGGAGATCCTGCTCTGCGACGAGGCGACCTCGGCGCTGGACCCGGAGACCACCCTGTCGATCCTCGGCCTGCTGCGGGACATCAACCGGCGGCTCGGCCTGACCATCATCCTCATCACCCACGAGATGAGCGTGATCCGCGAGGTCTGCACGGACGTCGTGGTGCTGGAGGCGGGGCGGGTCGCCGAATCCGGTCCGGTCTGGCGCGTGTTCGGCGCGCCCGAGCACCCGGCAACGCGGGCTCTGCTCGCGCCCCTCACCCGCGACGTGCCCGACGATCTGGCGCAACGGCTCCTGCCGCATCCCGTTCCGGGCGCGCAGGCCGTGCTGCGGATCACCTATTCCGGACGGTCCGCGCCCGACCTGTCGGCCCTTATCGCGGCGGCGGGCGGCCCGGTGCGACTCCTGCAGGCGGGCATCGAGCGCATCCAGGGGCACGCCGTCGGCAGCCTGCTGATCGCCGCCGCGGGCACGGAGGCGGAGGCCCGGCTGAGGGCGATGGAGGAAACCGTGGAGAGGATCGGCTATGTCGCCGCAGATGATTGACCGCCTCTGGCAGGCGGCCTTCGACACGATCTTCATGGTGGGCGTCTCGGCGGGGATCGCGGTGCTGGCGGGCATCCCGCTCGCGCTGTTCCTCGTCACCTCCGGGCCGGGCGGCATCTTCCCGGCACCGCGGACGAACCGCCTCGTCGGCGTGGTCGTCAACGGCTTCCGCGCCGTGCCCTTCATCGTGCTGCTCGTCGCGCTGATCCCCTTCACGAGGCTCGTCGTCGGCACCACGATCGGCGTCTGGGCGGCCATCGTTCCGCTGGCGGTGAGCGCGACGCCGTTCTTCGCGCGGATCGTCGAGGTCTCGCTGCGGGAAGTCGATCCCGGGTTGGTCGAGGCGGCCCAATCCATCGGATGCCGCCGCCGCCACATCCTGCTCCACGTGCTGCTGCCCGAGGCCCTGCCGGGGATCGTCGGCGGCTTCACCATCACCATCGTGTCGATGATCGGCGCCTCGGCCGTGGCCGGCGCGGTCGGCGCGGGCGGCCTCGGCGACGTGGCGATCCGCTACGGCTACCAGCGCTTCGACACGACGGTGATGTCGGTGGTGATCGCGATACTCATCGTCCTCGTCTGTCTCGTGCAGTTCACGGGCGACAGCGTGGTGCGGAGGCTTCGGGCGCGATGACCGGCGCCGCCAAGCAGATCCGGCTCAACGCGTTCAACATGAACTGCGTCGGGCACATCAACCACGGCCTGTGGACCCATCCGCGCGATCGCTCGGCCGCGTACAACACCCTGCGCTACTGGACGGACCAGGCGAAGCTTCTGGAGCGCGGCCTGTTCGACGGGATGTTCATCGCCGACATCCTCGGCGTCTACGACATCTACGGCGACGGCATCGACGTGACGGCGCGGGAAGCCGTGCAGCTGCCGGTGAACGACCCGACGCTGATCGTTCCGGCCATGGCGGCGGTGACGGAGCACTTGGGCTTCGGCATCACGCTCAACGTCTTCGCCGAGGCGCCCTACACCTTCGCCCGGCGCCTCTCGACGCTGGACCATCTCACCGGTGGACGGGTCGGCTGGAACATCGTCACCGGCTACCTCGAGAGCGCCCATCGCGGCCGGGGCGAGGCGCTTCCGGCGCACGACCGGCGCTACGATTATGCCGACGAGTATCTGGAGGTGCTCTACAAGCTCTGGGAGGGAAGCTGGGACGATGCGGCGGTGCGGCGGGACCGCACGGCTCGGGTGTTCAGCGATCCGGCGCTGATCCGGCCGGTCTCTCATCGCGGCGAGTTCCTGGCGGTCGACGGCTACCACCTGTGCGAGCCCTCGCCGCAGCGGACGCCCGTCCTCTATCAGGCGGGCGCCTCCGGCCGGGGCCGCGCCTTCGCAGGACGGCACGCCGAGTGCGTGTTCATCTCGGCGCGGGATAAGGCTTCGGCCCGAGAGGCTGTCCGCGCAATCCGCGCCGAGGCCGCCGCCGCGGGCCGCGACCCGCAGGACGTGAAGGTGTTCATCGGCATCGCCGCCATCCCCGGTCGTACCCGTGCCGAAGCGGTGGCGAAGCGCGACGAGTACATGCGCTACGCCAGCGCCGAGGCCGGGCTCGCGCACTTCTCCGCCTCCACCGGCATCGATTTTTCCCGCTACGGCCTCGACGAGCCGATCCCCTATGCCCCCGGCAACGCCATCCAGTCGGCCACCGCGGCCGCGGCAAAGCGCGGGCTGACCAAGCGCGACCTGCTCTCGGAAATGGGCCTCGGCGGCCGCTACGCGGTGCTGACCGGCGACGCCGTGGCCATCGCGGACGAGCTGCAATCCTGGGTCGAGGAGGGCGAGGTGGACGGGTTCAACCTCAGCCGCATCGTCGTGCCGGAAAGCTTCTCGGATTTCATCGACCTCGTGATCCCCGAGCTTCAGCACCGCGGCCTGTACAAGACCGCCTATGCGCCGGGTTCGTTCAGGAACAAGCTGTTCGGCCAGGGCGACCGCCTACCTGCTCGCCACGCCGCGCAAGCCTACCGAAGCGCTGCCGCCGTCAGGGGCTGACCGCAGGCGTCTTGCGTGTCTCCACGAGCATGGCCGGACCCACCTCCGGCCGGATCGAGCCATGTTCCCCGCTGCAGATCTGGCCGATCACCGGTGCACTCATGCTGCTGCTCCGGCTCGCCTACCGCTGGACGTCCGGTCTGAAGTGCCGCCCTACTAATCCTGAGCTTCCTGTATGTTCCAGCTTAACGACTGCTTAAGGGAATCCGAAAGAAACGTTGTTATGACGTGACTAGATCGACACTAAACTAAACCGGATGTCGGATATCCGATCGTTTACCTTATACCAACCGTCACTGATCAGAACCCATGGGCCCATCGGCGCAGTCCGATGGACATGATGCGCCAGGGTTGGGCGATGAGCTTC
>CAZZZJ010000008.1:0-26511 GCA_964658355.1 Beijerinckiaceae bacterium | reverse complement strand
AGGCTCATGATGTTGGCGCCCAGACCCAGCGCCCGCATGCCGACGAACGCCATGAGGATTCCCACGGGCAGCATCAGGATGGCGACGAGCGCGCTCCGGACGTGCAGCAGGAACACGATGCAGACGATGGAGACGACGATGCTCTCCTCGACGAGCGTGTGACGCAGGGTCTCGATGGCCGCGTCGATGAGCTGCGAGCGGTCGTAGACCGGCAGGATCTCGGTGCCCGCGGGCAGGCTTTTCGCCACCTCCGCGAGCTTCGCCTTCACCCCCTCGATGACGTTCAGCGCGTTCGCGCCGAAGCGCTGCAGGACGATGCCGCCGGCGACCTCGCCCTCGCCGTTCATCTCCGTGAGGCCTCGCCGCTCGTCCGGGCCGAGCTCGACGCGGGCCACGTCCCGGACCCGCAGCGGCGTGCCGCCCGCGGTCTTCAGGACGATGTTCTCGATGTCGGCGACGCTGCGCAGATAGCCGCGGCCGCGCACCATGAACTCGAACTCGGAGAGTTCCACCGTGCGGCCGCCGACGTCGGCGTTGCTCGACCGGATCGCGTCCCGGAGCTTGTTGAGGCTGATGCCCTGCGCCCGCAGCCGGTTTGGGTCGACCACGACGTTGTACTGCTTGACGAAGCCGCCGACGCCGGCGACCTCGGCCACGCCCTCGGCGCGCGAGGCACCGAACCGGACGACCCAGTCCTGCAGCGACCGGAGTTCCGCGAGCGTTCGCTCCTTGGCGACCACGACGTACTGGTAGACCCAGCCCACGCCCGTCGCGTCGGGCCCGAGCGTCGGGGTCACGCCGGCCGGGAGCTTGCTGGCGGCGGCGTTGAGGTATTCGAGCACCCGCGAGCGGCCCCAGTACGGATCGGTGCCGTCCTCGAAGATGATGTAGACGAACGACACGCCGAAGAACGAGAAGCCCCGCACGACCTTGGCCTTCGGCACCGTCAGCATGGCGGTGGTCAGCGGGTAGGTGACCTGATCCTCCACGACCTGCGGAGCCTGACCCGGGTACTCGGTGTAGACGATGGCCTGCACGTCCGAGAGGTCGGGGATGGCGTCGAGCGGAAGGGTCCGCAGCGCCAGGACGCCGGCCGCGACCGCGAACACGGTTCCGACCAGCACCAGGACGAGGTTGCGGGCCGACCAGCCGATGAGGCGCGCGATCATGGCGTCGCTCCCGCGTCGGCGGCCTGCCGGTCGTCCTTGGGGGGCGCCATGCCCTGCAGCGCCGCCTTCAGGTTGCTCTCGGCGTCGATGAGGAAGTTCGCCGCCGTCACCACCGTGTCGCCGGCCGCGACGCCGTCGCGGATCTCGGTGTAGCCGCCGCCGCGCACGCCGACCTTCACGGCCTTGGGCTCGAAGCGACCCTGGCCCCGGTCGATCAGCACGACCTGGCGCTCGCCGGTGTCGATGACCGCGTCGTCCGGCACCGCCACGACCGGCTTGGCGTCGCCCGTCGCGATCTCGACGTCGGCGTACATGTCGGGCAGGAGCGTGCCGTCCGGGTTTTGGAGCTCGATGCGCACCCGCGTGACCCGGGTCTCAGGGTTCACCTGCGGGTAGATCACTCCGACCTTGCCGGTGAAGGTACGGCCCGGGGCCGAACGCAGGCGGATCGTGGCGACCTGCCCGACGCGGACGTTGGCGAGGTCGCGCTCCGGCACGTCGGCCAGTACCCACATCGTCGCGATGTCGCCGATGCGGAACAGGGTGTCGCCGGCCGCGGCCTTCATGCCCTCGATGGCGGTCCGCTGCAGGACGATGCCGTCCCGGGGCGCAGACCACGTGATCGCCATCGGCACCTTCCGGGTGCGCTCCATCTCCTCGATGACCGCCTCGGAGACGTTCAGGTTCTGTAGGCGCCTCCGAGACCCGTCGAAGCCGGGGTTGGCGATGAGCTGGGCCGCCGCCGCGTTGATCTCGGGCGAGTAGACGTGGACCAGCGCCTGGCCCTTTCGGACGCGGTCGCCGGTGGTGACGTTCTCGACGTGGTCGACGTAGGCGTCCGAGCGGGTCGCGATGACCGTCACCCGACGCTCGTCGAGGGCGACCGTTCCGGGCACCCGGACGGGCTGCGCCACGACCCGGCGCTCGACGACCTCGGTCCGCACGCCGGTGCGCTGGACCTTGCCGGGCGAGAGGGTCACGACGTTGCCGTCGCTGTCCTCGCCTTCGTAGACGGGGATGTAGTCCATCCCCATCGAATCCTTCTTGGGCGTCGCCGAGGTGTCCGGCAGGCCCATCGGGTTGCGGTAGTAGAGCAGCTTGCGGGTGCCCGCGTCGGGCTTTTCGGCCTTCGTCGTTCCAGGCGCCGCCGTGTCGTGCCCGGGCACGTCGTGCCCGGCCATGTCGGGGGACATCGCCTCGCCCTCCCGGGCCTTGTCGAAGCGCACGTCCTCGCTGGCCCGCACCGCCCGGAAGTCGTGCCCGTCCGCAGTGGTTCTCGGCGACGCGGAGTAGACGGGCTTCCCATCAGGATCCTGGTAGTACACCACCTGACCCGAGACCTTCGCCGACGCCGGCGCCTGCGGACCCGCCATGGCGGCCGGAACCCGGTGGGCGAATTCGGTCCGTGCGCGCTCGACGAGGACCGGAGCGAGGCTGCCATCATGCCACGCCCAGTACCCGGCGCCCCCAACCGCGAGCGCGGCGAGTGAGCCGACGAGCCATGCCGAGCGGCTCATTTGACGGCCTTGAAGACGAGCTTGTCCTCGACCGTGCCTATCTCGCCCTGGACCTTCGCCCCCAGCGACAGCCGCCAGCCTCCGGCCATCGTGAGCTTCGCCTTGAAGCGGTAGAGGCCCGGCTCCGTGGAGGAAATCTGCTCGATCGTCGAGGTCATCTCGTTCATGCTGTCGGGCGCCATGTCGATGCGCTTGGCGAAGATCACCGCGTCCGGCACCGGCTTGCCGGTACGCTTGTCCACGAGGCGCACCGAGAGGACGGCCTCGCCGACCTTCGCCTCTGTCCGGGTCAGCTCGAAGGCGTAGTCCTTGATGCCGGCGAGCGCCGGCATGGCCGTTACCGACAGGGCGGCACCGAGCAGCGCGGCCGCGAGAGCGCGCGCGAGGGGGTTCTTGATCACGGGGTTCGTCTCCTGAACACGATGGATGGCCACGCGTGGACGCGCGGCATCGTGCCGGCGCTCACGCCGGCGGCATCGGGCTCAGGCTCGGGGGGGCTCGGGTAACGGGGGGCCGTACACGTTGGCGAAGGACGCCGCATCGGGCCAAGCCCGGCTCGTCCGCGTCGCCACCGGTGCCGGGACGGACGCCGCGGTCGGCGGGAGGGAGGCGATGCTGGCGAGGCAGAGGGCCAGCAGCGGACAACCCGCCTTGGCGCAGTCGGGCTTCGCCGCCTTCCCGGGCGGGCAGCACGGCATGCCGGCCATGTCCGTGTCGCCCACGTCCATCCCCGCCATGGCGGCATGGTCCAGGGCCGGCGTCGCCACATGCGATGCCAGCGCCTGCGCGGTCATGAACGCGCGCATGCCCGCGGCGGCCGCGGGAGCGGCCACCGGCGTCAGGGCGAGGCTGAGGACCGCCATGAGCGGCAACAGTCGCCGAAGGGCGATCAAGAACGTCACGAATTCATGATGCCAGTTTTTCGATCCGGGCGGAAGGCCAGTGTCGGAGGAGATGGCCCGTCCCGCGTAGGGATGGTCAAGGCTCCGTTTCGTCGGTCGGCAAACCCGCCGACCGACCGCGTCGGGATGGTGTCCCGGGCCCCCATCCCTCGTGAGCCTGCCGGACCTCGCCATGGCGCGTCCGGCGTGGCCCGCCATGGCCATTCCCGGGCGCCGGGAAACGCGACGCTCCGACACCCTGCAAGCCCGAACTGCCGGTCCGGGACATGCGGGAGCGTCAGAAGTTCTGGGAGGGCGACGCCGGCGGGCGGGCGTCAGGGCGGCGGGGCACCGCGTTGATCGATCCGGTCGTCAGGCCGACTTCCGGCGGTTCGACGTAATGCGGCGTGGCCCGTTGCGACTGATGGGTTTGAGGCAGGAAACGGGCCGGGACGTTGTCCATCCACCCCGCCAGTGCGTAACCCGGAAGTCCGGCGAGCATGGCAATGCCTGCGAAGGCGGTGATGATCTTGCTTTTCATGGCGGGACCCGTTTTTTCCGGTGGGAAGCTTGCTGCTCCTCATCCTTAAGTCCGGATGTCCTGGGCTTACCGTTACAGCGCGTCGCAAAGCTTTTGTTTGGTACGGCCGGTGTCGCCTGGCGCGGCGCCTTGCTCACCCGGTGGGAGAGGCGCCTGCAATCGCCTGCGGGATGCGTACGGTTCGGCACGCCGCTCGCACGGGCGCGGGGCGGGTAGGACGGATCGTGCCCGTCATGGCCGATTCCCAATCTCGGAGATACTGCACCGAGGCCCGGCGGCATGAAGCGCCGACCGGCGAGCGGGCGCCGGAACCGTCACGTCGCCCATCGAAATCGGTCGGGCAGTCCGGAGGATGTCACGAAACGGACCGCTACCAGCGAAGGAGGCGCGGTCCCAGGAGCGCCCCGGCCAGCGTGCAGATGGCGATCGTCCCCCCGTACCAGACGGCGACGAACGGAACGGTGTCGTCCATGCAATGCAGCGAATAGCCGAGGGCGCTGACGGCACCCGCGGAGAGGCCGACCAAGGCACCCGCCCGCAAGAGATCCGTCGGCGCCCCGAACCGTCGAACAGCCCACGTGATTACGGCGAACGGAACGATGGCGATCACGGGAATCGAGACGAGGCATTCGAGCCAGGTATGGCCGGATATCTGGCCGTGCCAATGCGCGGGCGGTGTCATCGAGAGGCTCACGCCCGCGAGCGCCGCGACCGCCAGGAAGGGTGAGGCCACGACCCCGAGATGCACGCGGCTCTCGCCGCCCGGCCTGGCGGCCCTGACGAGGTACCGCAGCGCGAGCCCCCCGACCGCGGCCGCGAACGCGACCTTCAACGCGAGGAACAGGAGCGGCCGGGCTTGCGTGAGGCCGGGGCGCAAGCCGAGGAACGCCAGCGCAAGGAACAGCGCGGCGGTCGCGCCGACCGCGACCGCCAGCGCGAGCCGGCGCGTCATCCAGGGCGTCCCGACCGGTTCGCGCTCGAAGCTGGTGCCCAGCAGGCCGATGAGTTCGTCGGTCTTCATTTCGTCCTGCCTCCCACGAACGACGCCAGGGCCTTCAGGCCGCGATGGACGCTCACCTTGACCGCCGTCTCCGACATCCCGGCCCGCTCGGCCGCCTCCGCCGCGCTCAAGCCCTCAACCTTCATCGACCTGATCGCCAGCCGTGCCTTCGCGGGCAACCGCGCGAGCAGGCGCTCGACGTCGAGAGTGCTCTCCGTCGCCGTATGATCATCGGCGGCCATGAGTTCGCCGGCGTCCTCGACCGGGACGTCTGCCGTCCCGGGCCGGGTGCGCCGCAGGTGATCGATGAGCTTGTAGCGTGCGATGGCGTAGACCCATGGGGTCACCGGTTGGGTGACGTCATAGGTGTGGCGTCGGGTATGGACCGCCATCAGGGTCTCCTGGACCAGGTCCTCGGCCTCGGTGTCGCCGCGTCCCGACCGGCTCAACTTGTTCCTATAGTATGCGCGAAGGTGCGGTCCCAGGCATTCCAGGAACCGACGATAGTCCGCGGATCGGCCCAGCAGGCCTTCCGTCAGGAGCGTACGGAGCTCGACCTCGCGGTGGATCACGGGGCCCGGTCGTCCTCGGCGCGGGCCGGACGTATCCCGCTTCCACACGGCGGCGTGGGTGTGCGTGACAACGCGGCCATCGAAGGCTGACGGGCTTGTCGGCTTCCCGGCTTCACGGACGGCCAATCGCGCGCGTCGATGCCGACATGGGACAGCTCTCTTACGGCGACGTTGCGCTTGACCCCCTCCCGCACCTTCTCGAAGGCGCGCACCTCGATCTGGCGAACGCGCTCGCGCGATACGCCGAACTCGCCCGAAAGGTCCTCCAGCGTGATCGGGTCGTCGGCGAGCCGGCGCGCCTCGAAGATGCGCCGCTCTCGCGGATTGAGGACGCTCAGCGCGTCGCGGAGCGCCGTCAGGCGGTTCTTGCCCTCCTGCTCGCGCACGAGCACCGTCTCCTGGCTCGGGCTGTTGTCCACCAGCCAGTCCTGCCACTCGCCCTCGCCCTCCTCGCGCAGGGGCGCGCTGAGGGAGGCGTCGCCGGAGAGGCGGCGGTTCATGTCGATGACGTCCTGCTCGGGCACGCCGACACGGGTCGCGATCTGCTTCACCTGATCGGGCCGCAGGTCGCCCTCGTCGAGGGCCGAGATCTTGCCCTTGGCCTTGCGCAGGTTGAAGAACAGCTTCTTCTGGTTGGCAGTGGTACCCATCTTCACGAGCGACCACGAGCGCAGGACGTATTCCTGGATCGCGGCCTTGATCCACCACATCGCATAGGTGGCCAGCCGGAAGCCCTTGTCCGGATCGAAGCGCTTGACCGCCTGCATCAGCCCGACGTTGCCCTCCGACACCACGTCGCCGATCGGCAGGCCGTAGCCGCGATAGCCCATGGCGATCTTGGCGACGAGACGCAGGTGTGATGTCACGAGGCGGTGCGCGGCCTCCCGGTCACCCCCGCCGCGCCAGCTCTTGGCGAGAGTGAGCTCCTCGTTCGGCTCCAGCATCGGAAACCTGCGGATCTCGTCGAGGTAACGCGACAGGCCTTCGCCCGAGGAAAGATCAGCGAGCGTGCCTGCCGTCATGATTGTCCGCTCCCTCTCGCAGGAACACCGGCACCGGTGGGACCGGCGGCGTTGCGCAGCTCCGACCGCCCGCGTCGGTCGCGCGAACAACGGGTCGACCGTCACATCCATCAATCCGACGAGAAGACCGGGAAGGTTACATCGCACGATACGCGTGAGCCGACGCCACGGAGCCCGAGGCACGCATCCGCCTCGGGAAGGTCATCGCTGCCGCAGGCCGGACCGCGGCTGTCCCGTCCGAGATAAATCCGACTATACCCCCGGATCGTATATGGGCAATGTCGCGTTCCATAGGCCGTCCACGATCCGATGGGAGACGACGATGAACAAGCCATTCTTTGCATTCGCCTTGGCGGTATCCGCCTCTTTGGCGCTGTCCCTTGCCGGGCATCCCGCCAGGGCCGACGACGGACCCTCCGTAACCATCCATGGCGACCATCACGATGGCCATCATGACGAACATCACGTCGTCGAAGAGCATCGAGAGATGGGACACCACGAAGACCATCACGAGGTCGTGCACGAGCATGGCCACGGCGAGGACGGACACTCCGACGACCGGCATTGACGGGTCTTAGGCTCATGACGTGATGTCGAGCGACGGAGTTGCAAGTCCGTCAAGCGGACGCGTGTCGCTCGACATCGCGATTTGCCAAGCTTACATTTCGTCATTAAACCTCCACGGGGTATGATGGCCTCGGCGACCGCGGGCTCATGAGCCGGCGCGGTCGCCGATGAGGTTTCGTGGCGATTGCTGGGTAGCCGGCGATACCGCCCTCGGGGACCGCGGCTTGACCCTGGCAGGTTGTTCGGCCGGCGGTTTCCGACGGGTGCCGCATTCGTGGCTCGAAGCGGAAAGCGACCCCGGGGCTCCGGCGCACCTGCCGCAACATCATCCTACGTCGTCCCTGGAGCTCCGGCATGTTCGAGATCATCCCCAACTGGCATCCGGTCGTCGTTCATTTCACGGTGGCGCTCCTCCTGACCGCCTCCGTCCTCTTCGTCGCCGGCACCTTGCTGGCTGCACGGCCGTCAGGGGGCGCGGCCACCATAGCGGCACGATGGAACCTCGGCATCGGCTTGCTGGTGACGGCGGCCACGCTGATAACGGGCTGGTGGGCCTACAATTCGGTGGCGCACGACGAGGTGTCTCACGTTAACATGACCGTCCATCTGCGCTGGGCCCTCGGCACGGCGCTCGCCTTCGTCGCGGCCGCCGTCGCCGCCTGGTACGACCGCAGGAGGCCGGCGGGCGCCGGGATCGTGCTGATCGCCCTGCTCGCGGCGGGGTCGGGGGCCCTGGCCGTGACGGGATGGCTCGGCGGCGAGAATGTCTACCGCTACGGGCTTGGTGTCATGGCCCTCCCGAAGTCGGACAGCCACGCGCATCCCGGAAGCGCGGGAGGACACCCCTCAGATCACGATCACGGCGCACGCGCCGGGGACGCGACCTCGAATCCGGACCCGGGCGGGACCGGCCCAGGGAAGGGGTCGGCATCCGATGCCCATGCCCACGACCACACCCACTGAACCGGTGTGGGGTTGTCATCGTGGCCGTCGTGCCGCCAGCTCAGCGATATGCCCCCGAGCCGTTGTCCGCCGGGTCCTCCCTCAAGCCTTCGGACCCGGCCCCACATCGATTCGACGGTCCTCCCCGGCGACGCTTAAATTCGATGCCTCCGGGCCGATGCCATGACGCCTTGATCTGCGAGGTCCGTTCCGACGCCACCGGAAGGGGCGCCTGCGGTTTCGCGGAAACCGCCGCAGACCGCGCGCGAAGACTGACTTCGCGGCTTCGCGTTCCTTCCCCAACCGTCGCTCGAACAGCGATTATACGGATGCCCTCCGAAGACATCGTTGCCCAAATCCAACAGCTTACCCTTTCCCCGGCTTCGTCTCGGGCGATGCATTGCCGGAGCCGGAACGACGTGCGATGTTCACGTTGGATTAGGAAAGGTCCCTGATCGTTGGTCGTCCTGCGCACATTTGTGCTCTTCGTGGTCGCGTTGGCCGTGGCCGTCGCGCCGGCTGCGCCGTGCACGATGGCGCATGCCGCGGCGGCACACCGGCATGCGGACCACGCGAAGCCCGCGGTCTCGCCCGAGGCTGGGCGGCATGTGCACCACGACCACGGCGAGGCATCGAGACCGTCGGCTCCGTTCGTCAACGTGGTGGCCTCGGAACGCGGCTCGCCGGCAGTGGACCTTTCGGCCGCCCGATCGACGTCCCAGGAGCCGGGTTGCCCCGAGCACCGTCAGCGGGCCCACAAGGGCCCTTGCCTGGCGGCCTGCTGTACCCTCGCCGGCCAGGTCGCGCTACCGACGGCATCCTGGTCGGGGGCATGCCTCGAAGCGCATTCGTCCGACCGCGTGCTGATCGCGCAGGAAGACGGCGTCGTCGACGCCCATCCGACTCGGATCGAACGGCCGCCGAGGCTCGGCGCCTGACGCGCGGGCGCGACTAGCGCCCGCCTACGGCCGCTCCGGCGGGACGGCCATCGAGATCACCCCAGCAATCCGACCGCCGTTGGCGCGGACGGCGACGTGCGTCCCCGCCGTGGGACGGACCGCCGGAGCGACGCCCATGGTCACCGTGCGCGGCCGGTCATGTCCGTTCGGGATAACCACGATGTTCAAGTTGCCAAGACCGGCCGCGCTCGCGGCGGTCCTTCCGCTCGCGGCCTGCGTGCCGGCGGGCGGCCCCGAGCGGCTCGTCATGCCGGCGGATCCGACCGTTGCCGTCCGCTCCCCCCGCTATTCCTCGGTGACGGCGGGCGTGAAGCGCTTCGATGTCGTCGAGCCGAAGGACTGGCGTGAGCTCAACCGTCAGGTCGGGCCCAAGCCCGGCGCCGGCGGCATGGAGGGCATGCCGGGGATGGAAGGGATGCCCGGCATGGGCGGCAAGCGCGACGCGGGAGGCCGATGATGGCCTGCCGCTGTAACGAAACGGGTGCCGCGCCCGGACTATCGGTCATGAGGGACGCACGATGACCGCGCCGCGAGATGTCGGCACGATTGCGCACGGGGCGGCCGAGGCCGCCCTGGCGCGCCACCTGCGCACCGCCGTGACCCTGTCCGTGATCGGATTGGTCCTTGGCGGATGCGCGAGCTTCTCGCCGGACGCCGGCCTGTCCGTCGCCGGTGATTACGCCGCGCTCGAATTGCGCAAGGACATCGTGAAGGCGAGCGACGAAGGCTTCGCGCCCACGGCGGAAGCCCGGGTGGACCAGCTGCTGCGGCGGTCCCTGACGGCCGACGGCGCCGTGCAGGTCGCCCTCCTCAAGAACAAGGGGCTGCAGGCGGCGTTCAACGACCTCGGCGTGTCGGAAGCGCAGTTCGTCCAGGCCACGCTGCCGCCGGCTCCGAGGTTGGCCATCACCCAGTGGGGGCTTGGCTTCAACACCGACATCGAGCGTTCCGTGGTGGGCAGCCTGCTGGAGCTGGCCACGCTGCCGGCGCGTACGGAGATCGCGCGCGACCGTTTCCGGGCCGACCAGTACAATGCGGCCGAGCAGGTGCTGCGGCTCGGCGGCGAGGCGCGGCGGCAGTTCTATCGCACCGTGGCCGCCAATCAGGCGACGGGCTTCCTGGAGCAGGCGCTGGCCGGCGCCGGGTCGGCCTCGACGCTGGCCAAGCAATTGGGGGAGACCGGCGCGCTGAACAAGCTGGAACAGGCGCGCGAGCACGCCTTCTACAGCGAACTCGGCGCCCAGCTCGGCAAGGCCAGGGTCCAGCAGCGTGCGGAGCGGGAGCGGCTGACCCGCCTCCTCGGCCTCTGGGGACGGGAGGCTGACTTCAAGCTTCCGAACGGCCTGCCTTCGCTGCCGGGCCGCCTGACGAGCGGGCAGCAGATCGAGGCCGAGGCGATGCGGAAGCGAACCGACGTGCAGGCGGCCCGCTTCGAGCTGCAATCGCTCGTCGGTCAGTACGGCCTCAACCAGGCCAGCGGCTTCGTCAGCGTCTTCGATGTCGGGTTCGCCAATCAGTACACCCGGTCCAGGACCGTCGATGCGGGCGGCGCAAGGACCGACCGGAGCAGCCTGAACGGCTACTCCGCCGACGTCGTCATCCCGATCTACGATTTCGGCACGACGGCGGTACGCGGGGCGAAGGAGACCTACCTCGCAGCCGCCAACCGGCTTGCCGAACGCGCCGTCAACGCCCGCTCCGAGGTGCGTGAGGCCTACCAGCGCTATCGTGGGCAGTACGACATCACCCGTCACTACCAGACGAGCGTCCTGCCGCTGCGCAGGACGATCCTGGACCAGTCCCTGCTCCAGTACAGCGGCATGCTCCTGGACGTCACGACGCTCATCGTCGACGCGCGCGCCAGGATCGTGAGCAACATCCAGGCCATCGAGGCGCAGCGCGACTTCTGGATCGCGGCGACCGACCTCAAGGCCGCGACCGTCGGCGGCGGCTTCTCGGGCGGCGGCTTCGGGGGCGAGCCGGCGGGCGGCAGCGGCGCGACGAGCCTGGCGGTGGCGACGCCCGGCGGCTGAGAGCGGCCTTCGGGTCATCGAACGACATTCGGAGAGCAACCATGACCGACATCTCGCGCAGACGGATCCTGGGGGCCGGCGGCCTCATCCTGGCAGGCTCGTCGATGGTCAGCGGGCGCGTCCAGGCCGCCGGCCTGCCCGAGGCGCCGACGATGGGCAAGGCGGTGATGCAGCCGCCCCTCTATCCGACGAGCGGGCCCGACTACCAGCCGGTGGTGACGCTGAACGGCTGGACGCTCCCCTGGCGCATGCGCGGCGACTGGAAAGAGTTCCACCTGGTCGCCGAGCCCGTCGTGCGGGAGATGTCGCCCGGCATGGACGCCCGGCTCTGGGGCTACAACGGGCAGTCGCCGGGTCCGACCATCGAGGCGGTCGAGGGCGACAAGGTCCGCATCTTCGTGACGAACCGCCTGCCGGAGGCGACCGCCGTCCATTGGCACGGCCAGACGCTGCCCAACGGCATGGACGGGGTCGCGGGGCTGACCCAGCCCGGCATCCCGCCGGGCAAGACCTTCGTCTACGAGTTCATCCTGAGGCGCTCGGGCACCTTCATGTACCACCCGCACTCGGACGAGATGATCCAGATGGCGATGGGCATGATGGGTTTCTTCGTCGTCCATCCGCGCGACCCGGCCGAGCGCCGCGTCGACCGCGACTTCGTCTGGCTCCTGAACGCCTACGACATCGAGGCCGGGTCCTACGTGCCCAAGGTCAACACGATGCTCGACATGAACATGTGGTGCTTCAACAGCCGCGTCTGGCCCGGCATCGACCCGATGGTCGCGCGCCAGGGCGACAAGGTCCGGATGCGCTTCGGCAACCTGACCATGACCAACCACCCGATCCACGTCCATGGGGTCGACTTCAAGGTCACCGGGACGGACGGGGGCTGGATCAACGAGGGTTACCAGCTCCCGGAGGTGTCGGTCGACGTCGCGGTCGGGCAGATGCGCGCCATCGAGTTCAACGCCGACAACCCGGGCGACTGGGCGATCCACTGCCACAAGTCGCACCACACCATGAACGCCATGGGGCACTCGGTGCGCACCTACATCGGCGTGGACCTGAAGAGCACCGCCAAGCAGATCCGCAAGATCGCCCCGGGCTACATGCCGATGGGATCGACGGGCGGCGGCATGATGACCGAGATGGAGATGCCGCTTCCCGACAACACCCTGCCGATGATGACGGGCGCGGGTCCGTTCGGGTCCGTGGAGATGGGCGGCATGTTCACCGTGCTCAAGGTCCGCCCCGGGCTCGCCGCCGGCGATTACCGGGACCCGGGCTGGTACCGGCATCCGGAGGGAACCCTGGCCTACGAATGGACAGGCGACCCGATGCCCGAGCCGAGCCGCTCGCCGGACACGCCTAAGGGCAGGCGCGCCCGGGAGACCGACCTCCGGGTCGTCGATCCGCGGACGCGCCGGTCCGCCTCGAATTCCGGCGGTCACCAGGATCACTGAGCCCGCGCGAGCGGGACCGCGTCACGACGGTTCGGAACGGGGCAGCCCCCTTCCGGAGTCCGCCGCGTGGGTCGCCCACCCCCCTCGGCGGCGACCTGCGCGGCGGTTCGACAAACCAAACGGAGAGAGACCATGAATCGCAAGTTTTCGCTCGTCGCGCTTTCTGCCGCCCTGATCGCGGTCGCCGCGCCCGCCTGGGCGCAGGCCACGAAGGGCACGGTCACGAAGGTCGACGCCGCTGCCGGCAAGGTCACGCTCGACCATGCCGCAATCCCGAAGCTCGATATGGACGCGATGACGATGGCGTACCCGGTCAAGGATCCCGCCATGGTCAAGGACCTCAAGCCCGGGGACAAGGTCGACTTCGAGGTCGACGGGACCGGCGGCGAATACACCGTCACGACGATCCGGAAGGCGAAGTAGGCCCCCGGAACAGCCCGCCGCGCGGCGACGCGGCCGAGCGCGACGGCCTTCGAGCCTGGAGAGACGACACATGCGACGCCCCCTTCTTTCCGCCGCGCTCGCGGCGGCGCTCCTTGCCCCGTTCCCCGGCGGGGCCTTTGCCCAACCCGCGAAAGGCGCCCCTGCGGCCCTCGAACGGGCGCGGGACGTCATGGCGAACCGTTTCCGGGACACCAAGCTGAGCGGCGACCCGGACCGTGATTTCGCCGAGATGCTCATCGCGAGCTACGAGGAGACGCTGTTCCTCGCCAAGACGCAGCTCGACTACGGCGGCGACCGGCAGCTGCGCGAGACCGCGCAGAAGATCCAGGACGAGCAGCAGGCGAGGATCGACGCCCTCAAGCAATGGCAGGTTCGCAGCCGCGAGGCCGGGTATCGACCGCAGCCCAACCAGACGCCCCCGGGCGAGGGACCGCTGGACCGTCAGGCGCAGGCGGCCCCGGCGCAAGGCCAGCCCGCATCGCCGGCCGCGGGCGAGAAGGCGGTCGCCCCGGTGCCGCCGTCCAACGCGCCGCTGGTCGCCGCGACCGTGCGGAAGGTCGACGATGCCACGGGCAAGGTGACCCTCGACCACGAGACCATCCCGAACATCGGCATGGACGCGATGACGATGGCTTACAAGGTCCAGGACCCCGCCATGCTGAAGGGGCTCAAGCCCGGGGAGAAGGTTCGGTTCTCCGCCGACCGCGTGAACGGCTCCATCGCCGTGACGCGGATCCAGAAGGCGCGATGACCCGCCCCCGGGCGGCGGGGCGGAGGGCCGCGCTGACGGCGGCGCTCGGCCTGGCGGTGCTCGCCGGCATCGCATGTCCCGCGGCGGCCGGGGACGACCCCGTTCCCCCGGGGGACGACGGGAAGCTCCCGGCGCCAAGCCCGGTTGCCGGCCGTCCTCGGGCCGCGGACATGGCGGGAACCTATTCGGGCCTCATCGTCCGGGAGGCGTCCGGCCGGGGTCTCCCGCCGGCCGTCGCGGACGCCGTCGCGTTCGTGGAGAGCGGCTACGATCCGCGTGCGGTCGGCGCGGTCGGCGAGCTCGGCCTGATGCAGGTCCGGCCGTCGACGGCCGCGATGCTCGGCCATCGCGGCCCGGCGGAGGAACTCCTCGATCCGAGCGTCAACGTCCGCTTCGGCGTCGCCTATCTCGCCGGGGCGTGGAAGCTCGCACACGGCGACCTCTGCCGCACGCTGATGAAGTACCGGGCAGGCCACGGCGAGCTGCGCATGACCGCGCGTTCGGTCGATTACTGCCGGCGCGCGCGCGACCGCCTGGCGGCGACAGGGTCACCGCTCGCCCAAGCCGACCTGCCGTCGGTCGCGCCACCTCGCGCCGGGATGGCCATCGCCGTACGTCGATCCCGGATCGGGGACGGCCCCTCCATGACCACGCGGTCGGTCCGGTCCTGGGCCGAACACGTCGCCCGCGTGCGTGCCGTGGAGGCCAGGATCGACCGCATCATGGGCGGCGGCTGATGCGGACGCGGCGCGACGTCCCGATGCCATCCGTCCCGCGACGCACCGAAGCCGATGGGCCGGATCCTCTCCGTGTCGAAGGTTCCGCGCGGTCATCTCCGGAGGATTGTGCGGCCGCCTTGGCGCGCCGCCCTGGCCGGGTGCGGCCATGACGGTGCATCCCCTCGCGCGCCGGGCTGCGGACGCCTATCTCGCCGCGGTCGATGACGCCGCCCCCGATCTGGTCGAGGCGCTCTACCTGGTCGGTTCCGCGGCGCTGGACGATTTCCGGCCCGGCCTGAGCGACCTCGATTTCGTCGCCGTGATGGCCTCGCGTGCCGGGGACGATGCCCTGGCGTCGCTCGCCGAGGTCCATGTGCGGCTCCACGAAGCCGTGCACGTCCCTGGGCTCGACGGACTCTACGCCACCTGGGACGAGCTTCGTTCGGGCCCCGTCGCGCGCGCGGAAGGGCCTTGCGTCGAGGGTGGCCGTTTCGTGAGGTCCGGACGTCGGTACCGGGATCCGATGACGTGGTGCGTCCTGCGGGACGCCGCCGTGACGGTGCGCGGCCCGCTCTGCGCGGGCACCGGCGCCTGGCGGGACCCCGGCTGCCTCGACCGCTGGCTCGACGCCAGCATCGACGGCCATTGGCGACCGTGGCTGTCGCGGGTGCTCGCCACCCTGAGCGGGGACGAGCCCGTCCTTCTCGCAGACGGCGACGTGGAAGGTGCCGTCCTCGGCCTGTGCAGGCTGCATTACGCCCTCGCGACCGGCCGGGTGCCGTCCAAGAGCGGCGCCGGGCTCTACGGCCTGATCGCCTTTCCGGCGGAGTGGCGCCCCGTCGTCGAGGAGGCGCTCCGCATCCGTCGGGAGCCAAGTGCCGCGCCGGGGTACCCGGACCCCCGAAGCCGACGGGACGCGGTGCTGGCCTTCGCCGGATTCGCGGTGGCCGATGCCGCCGCCTTCGGGTCCGATGCGCGTGGGCGACGGCGACGAAGCCGTTTCACCGCCTCGCCCGCGGAGATCGACCATGGCCGGTAGGTCAGGCGATGGCGCCGCGTCGGGGCCGGCGCCGTCGCCGGACGACCCGACGGACGCGCGCATCCCCGCCTTCCTCGACAGGATCGGCCGCCGGCTGCGCGAGGGCCCCTACGGCAGGCGGATCTCGGTCGGCATGCGGCGGGACGTCACCGTCCCATTCGACACGCCGGGAGCGAGGGTCCCGATCCGGCTGCGGGATTACCGGGCGGGCGACCTTGAGGCCCTGTTCCCCCGCGGATGCGACGCAGCCGCCGAACGTGAGCGGGGCGACGTCCTGTGGAGGCTCGGCAAGGTCGGGAGCGGCGACCTCCCCAGCCGCTGCTTCGTGGCCGTCGACGTTCGGTCGGGACGTCCCTGCCACATACAGTGGCTGACGGAGCCCGGCTACGGAGCGGCGATACGGCGGGCCGGGGGGCTGCCGGAGTTGGAGGCGAACGAGGCGATGCTCGAAAACGCCTACACGCCCGTCGGATACCGCGGTCTCGGCGTCATGACCGCCGTCGTCGGTCTGATGGCGGATCGGGCCGCCTCCCTCGGCAAGCGCCGCGTCGTCGCGTTCATCGACGAGGACAATTCCCCCTCGCTCAGGGCTGCGGAGCGCGCCGGGCTCTCAAGGTGGGTCGTCCGAACGAGGACGCAGTACGGCTTCGGCCTCGTGAGGATCTCGCGTTTCGACCGGCTGGCAGCCCCGGCCGATGGGGACTCGGACCGTCCTGGCGGGTCTTTCCGCACGGACCGATCTCGAAGAGGCCGCTGAGGCGTCCGCCCACCTACACGCCGCCGTGTCGCCAAGCGCGCTCGGCTCCGTCGTCCCCGCGGCAGGCCTGGCAGGGGATGGCCCGACGCAAGGTTACCCGATGGACGCGATCCCGATCCTTCACGCTTTCTTCCATCGGCTCGCGGGCATCGACTACCCGTTCGGCCATTGGTGGATCGACCTCGCGGTCGCCGTCGCGCTCGTCCTCGGCCCGGCCTGGGCCGCCTGGATGGCCGGGCGGCTCGCCTTCCGGTGGCCGGGTCCCGGGCGGTCGTCCGGGCGCATGCCGCCGGGGTTTGCGACGCGCCGGACCGGAAGTGCGGCCCCTCCACATCCTCGGCGTCCTGCGGTGCGGACCACGCTGGAGACGTTCGTCCTGCGCGCGACGCTTCGGCAACAGGTACGCCTCGTGGCGATCTCGGTCCTGACGCTCCCGATGGCCTGGATGCTCCTGGAGATACCCAAGCACATCATCAACCACGCGCTCTCCGACCCGGGCGGACGCGGGTTGCCGGGCATGAGCCTCCCAGGGCTGGACGTGGACCGGACGGGCCTGCTCTTCGCCCTCTGCGCGGGCTACCTCGGCGTCCTGTCGCTGAACGGGCTGATCAAGTACGGCGCGAGCCGCATCCGCGGCCGCGTGAACGAACGAATCGTGCGCCGGCTACGCCTGTCCATTCTCCGCGAGGCCCGCGACGAGCGGTCCGAGGAGCGGCGTGCCACGTTCGCGGCCGTCGCCATCCAGGAGGTGGAGGCCATCGGTTACTTCGGGGGCGGGCTCGTCGCCGTGCCGATCGTCCAGGGTGGGGTGTTCGTCACCAGCGTCGTGTTCCTGCTCCTCCAGAACCCGGCCCTGGCCGCAGCGGCCCTCGTCATGCTGCCGTTGCAGCTGACGGTGCTGCCGCGGCTGCAACGGCGGCTGAACGCCAAGGTCCGCCAGCGTGTCCACGCGACGCGCGCCCTCGGCGCCCTGTTGGCCGGCGCGGGACGCGGACGCCCGTCCGAATCCGGCGGGGTCGGAGAGCGGGAGTGGACCGACCGCGCGCGCCTCGCCCCCCAGATGCGTCAAGCCGAGGATCTGGAGCGGATGCGCGTCGAGATCGGCGACCTCAAGGGCAGGCTGAAGGGGCTGTACAACTACAGCTCGAACCTGACGCCGTTCTTCCTGTTCCTGGTCGGCGGCTACCTCGTCGTCCAAGGGAAACTGTCACTCGGCGCCCTCGTCGCCGCCCTCACCGCCTACAAGGAGATCGCGCCGGCCCTGCGCGAGCTGTTCGACTTCGCCCAGGCCTGGTCGGATGCCCGGGCGCGGTTCGAGGAGGTCTCGAAGGTGCTCGGCTTCGCGGACGCCGTCGAACCGGGGCGCCGGTCGGGCGGGGCGGAGCCGGCCCCGGATATCTCCCGGGGTCGGATCGTGGAGGCGTGACCCGTGCCTCAACCGCGCTCGAAGGCGGCGAGGATGGGACACGGGCCGGTATCGGTCGAGGCGCAAGCGCGGGCGAGACGTCGGAGGGCGTCCCGCGCGGTGCGCAATTCGGCGATCCGTGCGTCGAGGGCGACCGCGCGCGCCTCGGCGAGGGCAAGGGCGCGGCCGCGGTCCTCGCCCGCGTCGAGCGACAGGAGCTCGCCCACCTGCTCCAGGGTGAAGCCCGCGGCCTGCGCCGCACGGATGAAGCGGAGCCTCCGGAGATCCTCCGGGCCGTAGCGCCGGACGCCCCCGGCCTGCGGCGGCGTCTGGAGGAGCTGGCGGCGCTGGTAGTAGCGCACCGTCTCCACGCCGACCCCACCCGCCTGGGCGAAGGCGGCGATCGTCGCGTTCATCGCTTGACTCCGTACCATGGTACGGAGGTTACGACAGCATCGGATACAGGTCCATCCCGCCCAAGGAACCCATTCATGACAGCCACCGCAGCGCCCGCCGCGACGCGGACGGAGGCCCGCAGCGCCACCGTCTTCCGCATGGTCACGGACCAGCACGTCTGCCCGTACGGGCTCAAGGCGAGGGATCTGCTCGAACGCGAAGGCTTCACCGTCGATGACCGCTGGCTTCGGACGCGCGAGGAGACGGACGCGTTCAAGGCTGAGCACGGGGTCAGGACCACCCCGCAGACGTTCATCGCGGGCGAGCGCGTCGGCGGCTACGACGACCTGCGCCGCCGTCTCGGCAAGGCGGTCGCCGACCCCGACGCCACCACCTACAAGCCGGTCGTCGCGGTGTTCGCGATGACCGCCGCGATGGCGCTGGCGGCGAGTTACGCGGCGTTTGGGACCGCCCTGACGATGCACGCCGCCGAATGGTTCATCGCCTTCAGCATGTGCGTGCTCGCCCTCCTGAAGCTTCAGGACGTCGAGACCTTCTCTTCGATGTTCCTGGGCTACGACCTGCTCGCCAAGCGCTGGGTCCGCTACGCCTACGCCTATCCGTTCTGCGAGGGGCTGGCCGGGATCCTGATGATCGCGGGCGCGCTGGACTGGATTTCCATCCCGGTGGCCCTCTTCATCGGCACGGTCGGCGCGGTCTCGGTGTTCAAGGCGGTCTACCTCGACAAGCGCGAGATCAAGTGCGCCTGCGTCGGGGGGGCGAGCAAGGTGCCGCTCGGCTTCGTGTCGCTGACCGAGAACGTGATGATGGTGGCCATGGCCGTCTGGATGCTGTTCTCGCATCACTGACGTCGTCTCCGTCCCGGCGCACCGCGCCGTTCATGTCGAAGGATCGCCCGGCCGATACCGGCACCTGACGCCCGTCGACGACCTCAGCCGCGCGCTGGCCTCGTTCGACGTTCCCCATGCCGAGCCACGCCCTCGACCGGCGTGTCCTAGGCACGGCGGCTCCGAATGCGCGCGGAAGGGCGCGAGACCATGTCACGCCGGTCGGGCGATCCGGCCTACGTCGGGCGTCCGGGACCTGGAGGTCGACGCGATGCTCAGTCGGCCGATGCGATCCCGGATGCCGTGACCGCGGCCTCGCGGGTCGGGCGGCCCTGGGCCGCGAGGGCGGTCGGGCCGGCATGCGGTGGCGATGTGGCGGCCATCGTCCCGAGGAGGTCGGCCGGAGAGACGCGGACGGCCACCATCGCCTCGTCGGGCGTCATCGGCGCTCCCTCGAACATCCAACCGGCCCCGGACCGGCTGCCCTTGCGCACGACGGACGGCTCCGCCGCATCGCACCAGAGGGCCACGATCCGGGGCGATGACGCCTCGAAGACCGGAGACCCCGACTGGCCGGGCAACCGCCGAGGCGCGGGATCAAGACCGGAGGCGAACCTGCCCGCGACCCCCAGCATACGCTTGGCATGCCTGACATGGACGTCGCCGGGATGCGGACCCGGAATCCGGCTTGGCTCGATGGGATACGACGCCTGCCACCTGGCGTCATCGACCGTCCCGAAGCTGTCGAGGAGCGAACGGCTTTCCGGATGCCGGCTATCGTACCGGTAGACCAGCCGCGTCCATGACCCCGCGAGTTCGGCGCAGCTGCTCGCGACCTGCGTGAGGAGCGACGCCATCTCGGCCTCGGCCAGCATAGGGACATGGAGGCACATGGCGGGGGCGTTCGCCCGGCGCGCCGCGTCGAGGAGTGGATCGCTCCCGACGAACGGTCCGGAAGCGTCGATGATCAGCACGGGACCCAGGTCGGTGACCCCGTCGGGCACGAAGACGTCGCCGGTGCCGACGGCCCCCCTCACCGTCCTTCCGATATCGCCCGCGAGACGTCGGACCCAGGCGGACATCCCGTCGGAGATCGACTCACGGACGACCTCGGTCACGGCCTCGACGGCCTGCCGCCGTTCGTCCAGGGCATCGAGACGGCCGTCGATGCCACGGAGCGCGATCTCCTCGGCGACGAGGCTCGGCCCGCTTCCGGCCAGCCGCCCGACCGCGCGCGACAGCGCCTTGGTCCGCGCACGAAGATAGGCGAAAGCCGCATCGCGGTCCTCGGAGACGTCCCCGGCCTCCAGCCCCGCCAGATGCTCGTCGAGATCGCGCAAGGAGGTCTTGACGTGCTCCAACGCCGTGGCCCGCTCCTCGTCGATTGCGGGATCGTCCGACGCCAACATCTCGGCCCGGAGTTCCTCGCGAAGCACCGCCCGCCCGGACGGGGTGAGCGTCCAGGTCAGCGACGGGCGTCCGCGCCCGGCCGGGGCGACCTCCTCCCGCGTGCACAGGTCCCTGCGTTCGGTCAGGTAGTTGCGGACCGTCGATTCGTTCGCGTCGGCGAAGGCCGCCAGTTCCCTCACCGTCGCACGGCCCAGCCTGAGCAGGCCGCGCTTGATCTTGAGGTTTTGGCTCATGTCACCGGAGTGCCTAGAAGCAGGATCCATATTATCGGGATCCGGGCGAAAATATCAACCCTCGTAGTCAGCCAGCGTTCGCCTCAGGGCGACCATGTCCCCTGTCGCCGAGAAGTCGACGACGGCGGCGATCAGTTCGTCGCGGTCGATGCCGAACGAGGTTTCCAGGGCTACGCCGAGCGCGTCGACGACCCGGTCGCGGTCGGACTGCGGCAGCCTGAGGGCGTTCAGTGCCAGGGAGAATGCAAGGACCCGGTTCCGGCCTCCGCCCAGGTCGGCGTCGCCGTCGCCGTCGCCGAACCGGTCCAACTCGGCGAGAAGGCGGTCGACGGCCCGCCGTGCGTAGATCCTGCGGCTTCGCTGGATCGGCGGCAACGTCGCCTGTGCCCCGATCCGCCTCGCGTTCAGCGCGCTGCAGGCGCGAAGGACATCGGTCGCCTCCTGCACGATCCAGGCGGGCTTGCCTTCCTGATCGCCGCGGACCCATCCCTCGACCAACCACAAGGCGATGACGTCCATCCATCCTTCGGACCATGCGCACGACCCGTCGACCTGCAGACGCGGTTCCGCGCCGTCTGCGACCGCCGTCCCTTGGTATGCGTGACAGACGAGTTCGTGGGCGAGCACGTAGGGGAGATGGCACGCGCAGTCCCAATCGAACGCATCGTCGCGAACGCTCAGGGTGACGACGGAGACCAGGTCGCTCCCGTCGATCCACCGACACGAGCCGCTCAAGGCGGAGCTGTCGAGCAGGCCCGCGACCTGGTCGGAATGCAGGCGTCCCAGCGCGAGGTGGACGGCCGGCCGGCGAACGGAGACGTCGAGGCCGCCGTAGAGCCGTGCGACGACTTCGTCGAGGATACCGAAGAGCGACGCGATCTCGCCCGGCATCGGCGCGTCCTCGACGCACCCGGCGTGTTCGAGGCGCGCGCGGAAGTCATCGGACCGCGTGCGGATCGCATCGAATGCGGGGCAGCCAGCGGGCAGCTCGACGGCTTGGACGAGGTCCCGCAACGCGGCAACCGCCTGGGACCTGGGGGCGTCGGGCAGCGTCCGGACGACATTCGACCGCGCCAGCGCCGGGCCGACGATCCCGTCCGTCAAAAGCGCGGCGGCCGTCTCGCTCGTGCCGGGAAGGCCCCCGGACCGGAACGCCGCCGCAACCGCGTAACGGATCTCCAGGGCGGTCCGGCGGCCGGCGTCGAGCAAGGTCAGACGAGGCGCGGAGGCAGATCCGTCACTGGACGTCATCGGGTGTGACGACCTCGGGACCGATGCCTCCCGTGGGAAGCGACTCCTCGGCCCGCGCCTTCAGGAGCTTCTCCCAAACCGCCTTCGTTCCGGCCTTGATGGCGTCCTTCACGAGATCCTTGGCGAGATCCGTCGCGACGCTTCCGGCGAACCCGCCGAGGGTCACGAATATCGCGATGGCCGCATCGGCGAGGCCCGCTTCCGACGGCTTGGCGACGAAGGGGCTTCGTGCCGGCAGGTCCGCGGCGGCCAAGCCGAGCAGTCCGGCGGCCTCCGCGCGCGAGGCCGGATCGGCTAGGACCGTCGCCCAGGCCGTTTCGATGGCGACGTTGATCTCGGCGACGTCCGCCGCGCCGCTCGCGTAACCCGCGATTTCCGTTTCCAGGTTCGACGGCAAGCCCATCGCATCCCCCAAGCGTGACCGACCACGAGATGGGTACCGGGCGCCGATTTCGCCAGGGCCGAGACGCCCTGGGCCTTCGTTCGGAAACCGGGCCGCAGCCTGCCGGTTGATGCGCTGCGTACCCATGAGGGGTATTAATGCGGCCAGGGATCTGGCCTGTATCAAGACGGACGGTCGTCGGCGAGCCGGCGTCGATGCGGAGAACCACCATGGACGCGATCATCCACGGGGCGGGAGGCGGGTTCCTGATGGCCGCCGGCATGTTCTGGCAGACGGGCTGGAGCCTGGTGCTGGGATTCACCATCTCGGCCGTGCTCCAGTCCGTGGTCTCCTCGGACCAAATGCGGAAAGCCTTCGGCGGCGGCAGCGTGCGCGAGATCGCGCTGGCGACCCTCGCCGGCGCAGCCTCGTCCTCCTGTTCCTATGCCTCGGCCGCCATCATGCGCACCCTGTTCAAGAAGGGCGCGGCGCTCGTCACCTCGCTCGCCTTCCTGTTCGCCTCGACCAACCTGGTCCTCGAACTCGGGCTGATCCTCTACGTGCTGCTCGGCTGGCAGTTCATGCTGGGCGAGTGGGTCGGCGGCGTGGTGCTGATCGCCATCATGAGCGCGCTGGTGACGCTCACCTATCCGAGGCGGCTCGTGGAGGAGGCGCGGGCGCACGATGAGGAGAGCCGCGGCCACGAGCACATGAGCATGACCGTGGATGGCCCGACCTGGCGCGCGCGGCTGGCCAAGCCGGAGGCCCGCATCCGCGTGGCCCAGAACTTCGCCATGGAATGGCGCATGCTCTGGAAGGACCTCGCGATGGGGTTCCTGATCGGCGGGTTCCTCGCCGCGCTGGTTCCGGATGGCGTCTGGAGGACCCTTTTCCTGAGCGACGCCCCGGCTTGGCTGCAGGTGCCGGTCAACGTGCTGCTCGGTCCCCTCATCGCCGTGCTGACCTTCGTCTGCTCCATCGGCAACGTGCCGCTCGCGGCGGTGCTATGGGCGGGCGGTGCGAGCTTCTCCGGCGTGCTGGCTTTCCTCTACGCCGACCTCATCGTGATCCCGCTTCTCGACATCTACCGCCGCTACTTCGGCTGGCGCATGGCCGCCTACATCGGCGGCGTGTTCTTCGTGACGATGGCCGCCGCCGCGCTCGTCGTCGACCTGACGTTCACCGCGCTTGGCTGGATCCCGTCACGCGACATCGACGTGCGTGCGCAGATGACCGAGTTCAGCCTGAACTACACGTTCTGGCTCAACCTCGTGTTCGGCGCGCTCGCGGCCTACCTGTTCTGGGTCAGCCATAAGCACCCGATGCATCACGGTCATGGCGAGCAGGGTGACGACGGGCACGGCGACCAGCACGGGCACGACCACACGATGCACGCACGTCGCTGACAAGGAGGCGCCATCGTCGCCGCGAGGGCGCATGGACACATGGCGTCATGGCCTCCCCACTATCGGTCGCGCGATGGCCAGCAAGCCCTTCAGGCCGCTCCCGAAGCGGGCGATCGCCTCGCGATGGCCTCGGAGTTCGCTGTAGGGAAGGTACCTCAGGTCGAGCTCGCCGACACGGGAGAACGCGGGCCGGGCGAACTGCGCCCTGACGTCCTCCTCGCGGTTGTCCGGTGCGACCAGGAAGAAATTGCGCGCCATCCCGCCCTCCACGCCGAGCGCGAGGTCCAGCATGCGCACGATCCCGGAGTAGATGCTGGTCGTGTGCTCGACCTCGAAGGCCGCCGCCACGTCCCGGCTCGCCTTGTCGATCCAGAGGACGTCGATGAGCCGGACGGTGTCGACCGAGCCATTGGCGGCCAGTCCCTCGGGCAGTCGGGCGAGGCACCCGTCCGACAGGCGGCCCGACGCATAGGGGCGGCTGGCGTCGTTCGACGCGATCCAGACGTCGAAGCCGAGGGCGAGGCCCAGGTCGCGTATCCAGCCCTGGATCTCGGTGTGGGTGTGGTCCGCCTCCCCGGCCGCGACGGCCGCCTTCGACGGGGTTTCACCGGCTTCCGCTCGGACTCGCTCCAGATCCGCACGCCAGCGCGCGAGGGCCACCTCCGCATCGCGCTCGGGCAGCGGGTAGCGTCCGGACCCGACGTCGAAGAGGAATCCCGCGACCGCGCCGAAATCGTTCGAGAGCAAGGCACGATGTTCTCCGTTGAGGTCGACGATCCCGCGTCGCATCGCCAGGTATTCCTCCCAGCGCCCGAGCTTCACGTTCGCGCCCGTGAGGGCGTTGTAACCCTTGACGATGGCCGTGTTGAAGGGCGGCACCCAGGTCGGATGCAGGAAGTAGAGCAGGTTCGCCGCCGCGGGGCCCAGGCCCTTGATGCGCACGTCGTCGAGCGCGCGTATCGCGACGAGCACGTGCGCCTCGGCGTTGCAGCAGAGACAGGTATCGAGGAAACGCCCGAAGGCGACCTGGTTGGCCCGATCCTCGTAGATGTCGGGGATGCGCAGCTTCGGCTTCCAGAGGAAGGCGTGGTCGGCGCCCCTGAACACCTGCCGCTGCTCGGCGATGGAATGGACCACCGTCTCCAGCGAAGACCCACGGTAGGCGTTGCCGAAGGCGTCGGCCCTGATCTCGTCGACCACCGCCTGCAGCCCGCGGCGGATCGACCGGAAGTTCTTGATGCGCTCCTCCCAGAGGAACCACGTCCGATAGGATGCGCCGGGATCGTCGCGCCAGTGCCGGATGAGGTTGGCGACCCAGGGTCCGTCCAAGCGTCGTCTCCTTCGTTCGCCGGCGACGACCGCGCCACGCCGCAGACCCGTTCGCCTAGGGTCGCCGGTTACCCCCGTAGGGTTCCGGTCGATATACGCGCCTCGCGTGGCGCCGCAACCTCGGGTGTCGATGGGTAACGTCTCAGTTTGAAACATAGGATCCCGCTCGACCGGCTGCCGCCGGCCCATGGCGTACCTTCGAGGAGGATAGTCCCTCACATCGGAGCATCGAGCATATCGAGAACCGGGCAAGCGGGCGTCGGCGCGCCGCTGCACTGGTCGATCGTTTCACTCAGGATGTGTTCAAGCCGTGCGAGGTGGGCGAGTTTGGTGCGGACCTCGGACAGGTGCGCACTGGCAATGTCCCGGACCTCGGCACAGGATCGATGACCGGGCGCGGCCAACGCCAGCAAGGTTCGGATGTCCTCAATCCCGAAGCCCAACGCACGGGCATGACGGATGAATGCCAAACGCTGGACGTGGACCGGATCGTAGGACCGGTGACCGCCCCCGGTGCGAGCTGGCGGCGGCATGAGCCCGATGCGCTCGTAGTAGCGGACCGTCTCCAGATTGACCCCGGCGGCCGCCGCGAGCTGCCCGATGGAGAGGCCGCGCAGGCCCATGACCATTTTTTGCTTGATCCCGTAGTGGCTACGGGATGCAGAGTGGCACGATCATGATCGACACACCATCCATAGCGACCCCTGCGCGACCCGCCTCGCATTCGCGAGACAGCCTGCCTGCTCCTTCAGGAAGTTGGCTCGCCGGACTGGGCACGGCCGCCGGGCTGGGGGCTCTGGCGGCATCGTCCTGCTGCGCCCTGCCGATGGCGCTCGCCGGTCTCGGTGCGACGGGGGCCGTGTTCGGCGGGTTGGCGATGTTGGCGAGCATCCGACCGATCCTGCTCGGCGGGGCCGCACTGGCCCTCCTCGTGGGCTGGGGGCTGTTCCTGCGTCGCCGGGCAACGGCCTGCGCCATGGCCGGACCATGTGCCAGTTCCGGACCACCACGGCGCGCGGCTGCACTGCTCGGGATTGGGACGGCGCTGGTTGCCCTGGCGCTTGTGTGGGAACCCTACCTTGAGCCCCTGGTGCTCAAGGCCGTGTGGTAAGGCGGATGAATCTTCAGTCCACTCTCACATGCCCGCACTGCGGCCAACAGGCGACGGAGACGATGCCGACCGACGCCTGCCAGTTCTTCTACGAGTGCACCGGCTGCGGCACGCTCCTGCGCCCGAATGCAGGCCACTGCTGCGTGTTCTGTTCCTTCGGTGACCTACCCTGTCCGACGATCCAGGAGGCGGCCGGGAGCGGCCGGCCCGGGCGCTGCCGCCCGGATCCATAGCGACCACCCCGGCAGAACTGCGCAATTGAAAAATATCCTGTTAGGTTCAGCCGAGCGAACGGTTACGTCCCACCAGTGGCGGACCTTCCGCCTGAATTTGGAACTGAGACATTACGTGTCGATGGCCTCCG
>CAZZZJ010000007.1:24228-26571 GCA_964658355.1 Beijerinckiaceae bacterium | reverse complement strand
ACGTCGACCAGCCCAGAAACCTCGCCAAATCCGTCACCGTCGAATAACGCAACCCAACACCCGGAACGGCGGCCCCTCAGAAGCCGATGACGCGGGTCGCGAGGGCCGCGAGTACCGCTCCGATCGCCGGGCCGGCGACCGGAATGAGGGCGTAGCCCCAGTCCGAATGGCCCTTGCCGGCGATCGGCAGGACCGCGTGGGCGAGGCGAGGCCCGAGATCGCGGGCGGGGTTGATGGCGTAGCCCGTGGTCCCGCCGAGCGAGAGGCCGATCCCCCAGACCACCATGCCGACGAGGTAGGGCGCCAGACCGGTGGGGATGTTGCCGGATGCGCCCACCGTCCGCGACAGCAGGGCGCTGACGATCAGGATCAGCAGGAACGTGCCGATGATCTCGCTCGTCCAGTTCGCGGCCGGTTGCCGGATTGCCGGCTCGGTGCAGAAGCAGGCCCGCTTCAAGCCCTGATCCTCGGTGACGCCCCAGTGCGGCAGGTAGTGCAGCCAGACCACGGTCGCCCCCAGGAAGGCGCCGATCATCTGGGCGGGCACGTAGACGGCGAGCTTGCTCGGATGTCCCGAGGCGATCGCACCGGCGATCGTCACCGCCGGGTTGATATGGGCGTCGGGACTGCCCGTCGCGGTGGCGACGAA
The DNA here is from genome assembly GCA_964658355.1 of Beijerinckiaceae bacterium. Classification (GTDB taxonomy): domain Bacteria; phylum Pseudomonadota; class Alphaproteobacteria; order Rhizobiales; family Beijerinckiaceae; genus Methylobacterium. The sequence goes on along the minus strand of CAZZZJ010000007.1, from coordinate 25,922 downwards.
GATACCGGCGAGCACCGCGAAGGCCCAGCCGGCGGTGATGGCGATCCAGCCCGCGCCCTCCGCCTTGGAGCCGCTCAGCAGCGCGCCGGCCACCACTCCGTTGCCGAGGATGATCAGCACCATCGTGCCGAGAAGCTCGCCCAGGAACGGCGATGTCATGGCGTATCCCCCTGATGTTCGAATTTTTCTCGGCGATCGGAGCGGGCGCTCGAAGGCGCCCGGGCTCAATCCGCCTGCTCGTCCCAGTCGAAGGCGCGCTTCACCGCCCGTCCCCAGGCAGCGGTGATGCGCCGGCGCTCGCCCGCATCCATGTTCGGCTCCCAGCGCCGGTCGACGCCCCAGTTGCGCACGAGATCGTCGGTGCTCTTCCAGTACCCGGTGGCGAGGCCGGCCGCGTAGGCCGCGCCGAGCGCCGTGGTCTCGGTCACCTTCGGGCGCACCACGGGGACGTCGAGGATGTCGGCCTGGAACTGCATCAGGGTGACGTTGGCGACCATGCCGCCGTCCGAGCGCAGCTCGCGCACGGGGATCCCGGAATCCTTCTCCATCGCTTCCAGCACCTCGTGCGTCTGGAAGGCGGTCGCCTCCAGGCAGGCCCGGGCGATGTGGCCGCGATTGGCGTAGCGGGTCAGGCCGATGATCAGGCCGCGGGCGCCCTCGTTCCAGTGCGGCGCGTAGAGGCCCGAGAAGGCGGGCACGAAGTAGACGCCGCCGTTATCCGCGACCGTGGTCGCGAGGCGCTCGACCTCGGGGCTGTCCTTGATCATCTGTAGGTTGTCGCGCAGCCACTGCACCAGGGCACCGGTGATGGCGATCGACCCTTCCAGGGCGTAGACGGCCGGCTTGCCGTCGAGCTTGTAGCCGAGCGTCGTCACGAGACCGCAGGTGGAGGGCACGGGTTTCTCGCCCGTGTTCATCAGCGCGAAGCAGCCGGTGCCGTAGGTGTTCTTGGCCTCGCCGGGCTGGAAGCAGGTCTGGCCGAACAGCGCCGCCTGCTGGTCGCCGAGGATGCCGGCGATCGGCACGCCCGCGAAAGGCACCCGCGTCTCGCCGTAGACCTGCGAGGAAGAGACGATCTCGGGCAGCATCGCCCGCGGGATGCCGAACGCGGCGAGCATCCCGTCGTCCCAGGCCAGGGTCTCGAGGGACATCAGCTGCGTGCGGCTGGCATTGGTCACGTCGGTGACGTGGAGGCCGCCCTCCGGCCCGCCGGTCAGGTTCCAGACGAGCCAGGCGTCGACGTTGCCGAACAGGACGTCGCCGGCCTCGGCCTTCTCCCGCGCGCCCGCCACGTGATCGAGGAGCCAGCGCAGCTTCAGCCCGGAAAAGTAGCTGGCGAGCGGCAGGCCGGTGAGCGCCCGGAAGCGGTCGCGCCCGCCGTCGCGAGCGAACTCGCTGACCAGACGGTCGTTGCGGGTATCCTGCCAGACCAGGGCGTTGTGCAGCGGCTCGCCCGTGCGCCTGTCCCAGATCAGCGTGGTCTCGCGCTGGTTGGTGATCCCGATCGACAGGAGATCCTTCGGCGTCAGCCCGGCCTCGTCGAGGGCGTCCTGCATCACCCCTTGCGTGTTGCGCCAGATCTCCATCGGATCGTGCTCGACATGGCCGGGCCGCGGATAGATCTGCGCGTGCTCCCGCTGCTTGCAGACGATGATGCGCCCTTCCCGGTCGAACACGATGAAGCGGCTGCTGGT
>CAZZZJ010000007.1:0-24128 GCA_964658355.1 Beijerinckiaceae bacterium | reverse complement strand
GCTTGCAGACGATGATGCGCCCTTCCCGGTCGAACACGATGAAGCGGCTGCTGGTCGTTCCCTGGTCGATGGCGCCGACATAATGCGTCATGGCTGGCTTCCTCCCTCGGAATGGTCGTGGTGCGCGTCGCGGACCGGTCTTCGTGCCGGTTCCGCCCGCGTCGGATCTCGCATTCAGGCGGCCTCCGCCTTGCGCGTCAGGTAGGCGGAGAGGCGTGCGGCACCGTCCGGGCTGGTGCGCAGGCCGAGCTTCGAGCGCCGCCAGAGGATGTCCTCCGCCGTGCGGACCCATTCGGACCGGACGAGGTAGTCCACCTCCGCGGCCGTCAGCCCGCCGTCGAAGACCTCGCCGAGGTCGGCGAGGCTGCGCGCGTTCGCGACAATGGTCCGCGCCTCGGTGCCGTAGGCCCGGGCGAGGCGCCGGGCGGTCTCGACGGGGAGGAACGGCGCCTCGCGGGCGAACGCGGCGAGGAAACCGTCGAAATCCGCCTCCGGCATGGCGCCGCCGGGCAGGGCCGCATCGCCCGTCCAGGCCTTTCCGACGCTCGGAAGATAGGGCGCGATCTTCTCGATCGCGTGCTCGGCCAGGCGGCGATACGTGGTGATCTTGCCGCCGAAGACCGAGAGCGCGGGTGCCTCCCCCCCGGCGTCGTCGACGTCCAGCACGTAGTCGCGCGTCACCGCCGACGCGTCGGCGGCGGCGTCGTCGTAGAGGGGGCGCACGCCCGAATAGCTCCAGACCACGTCTTCGGGGCCGATCGCGTTCTCGAACGAGCGGTTGATGCAGTCGCAGAGGTAGCGCGTCTCCTCCTCCGAGATCGTCACCGGCCCGGGCTCGCTCTCGTAGGGAACGTCGGTCGTGCCGATCAGGGTGAAGTCGCGCTCGTAGGGGATCGCGAAGATGATCCGCTTGTCGGGCTGCTGCAGGATGTAGGCCTGATCGCCCTCGTACAGCTTGCGAACCACGATGTGGCTGCCCTTGATCAGCCGCACCGCCGCACGGCTGTTCACGCCGAGCGTGCCGCCGAGCGTCTCGCTGACCCAGGGGCCGGCGGCGTTCACGACCGCCTTCGCCCGGACGGTCTCGGCCTGCCCGGTGGCCACGTCGCGGATCGTCGCCGTCCAGGTTCCGTCGGCCCGGCGCGCGGACTCGACTCCCGTGCGCGTTCGGATCTCCGCACCGCGCGCCCGCGCATCCATGGCGTTGAGGACGACGAGGCGGCTGTCCTCGACCCAGCAATCGGAATAGACGAACCCTTTCGTCAGGCGATCCTGGAGCGGCGCCCCCATCGTCGATGTTCGCAAGCGAACCATCTGGGAGCCGGGCAGGGTTCGCAGGCGGGCCAGATGGTCGTACAGGAACAGGCCGACCCGCAACATCCAGGCCGGCCGCAGGCCCCGGTCGTGCGGCAGCACGAAGCGAAGCGGCCAGATGATGTGGGGCGCCAGCCGCAGCAGCCGCTCGCGCTCGGCCAAGGCCTCCCGCACGAGGCGGAACTCGTAGTATTCGAGGTAGCGCAGGCCGCCGTGGATCAGCTTCGTACTCGATGACGACGTGAATTCGGCGAGATCTCCGCGCTCGCAGAGCAGCACCGAGAGGCCGCGTCCCGCCGCATCGCGGGCGATGCCGGTGCCGTTGATGCCGCCGCCGATGACGAGCAGATCGTAGGGGGTGCCGCGCGCCCGCAGGTCCGAGACCGTCGTCATGATTCACCTCCCGCCCCGAACGATGCCGTGGTCGGCAGGATCATGCCTCGGCGAGAGATTTTCGCAAGCGAAAATTTACATGTTCGCTACGGATCGTCGTGATCGGCCACCGCGAGGGTGACGCCGTGGCGCTCCATCAACGCGACGATCTCGGGCGGCGGGATGCGGTCGGTGAAGAAGGTGTCGATCTGTTCGAGCCGCCCGACCTCGACCATCGGGCGGCGGGCGAACTTGGTGTGGTCGGCCACGAGGAAGGTCTGGCGCGCATGCTGCAGGATGGTCTGGGTCGCCCGCACCTCCTCGTAATCGTAGTCGAGAAGCGCGCCGTCCGCGTCGATGCCGCTGATGCCGATGACCGCCACGTCGACGCGGAACTGGCTGAGGGTATCGCAGGTGAGCTGCCCCAGGACCGCGCCGTCGCGATTGCGGATCGTGCCGCCCGCCACGACGATGCGGAAGTCGGTCGCCTCCGCGAGCCCGACCGCCACGTTGAGATTGTTGGTGATGATGCTCAGGTCGTCGTGCCGGACCAGCTCGCGCGCCACCGCCTCCGGGGTGGTGCCGATGTTGAGGAACACCGAGCAGTGCGACGGGATGCGGTTGGCGGCCAGGCGGCCGATCCGCGTCTTCTCGGACAGCATCGTGGTGCGGCGGTCCGCGTAATCGATGTTCTCGACGCTCGAGGGCAGGCCGCCGCCCCCCCGGTAGCGCTCCAGCCGCCCCGCCGCGCTGAGTTCGTTCAGGTCGCGCCGGATCGTCTGGACGGTCACGCCGAACTGGCTCGCCAGGGCCTCGATCGTCACGAAACCGCGCTGCCGGACCGCGGCGACGATCGCGGCGCGCCGCGTCTCGACCACCGACGCGTCGCCCCGCTCGCTCGCCTTCCGCTCGAAGCCGCCTCGCTCGAGGATTCGCGTCATGGAAACTCCGGCCCGGGACGCGCAGGCAGCGGAACGCCGCCCGAATCTCCGGGAAACCTCATGCCGACGCCAGTTTCGAAGGCGAGCATCGGGTACGAGGCGACGCCGAACGGGCGCCCTGCGGGGTGCGCGAAACCGACGGCAGGTTACACGCGGGGGTTCGAAAACGAAACGCTTCGCCCCCGGTCGGGCGTGCGCGATCCCGATCTTTCTTCAACGGCGTCGCTCCGCATCGCGAAGGCCGTTCCGACGCCCATCGGGAAACGGCCGCGGAGATCTCGTCGGCGCAAGATGAGGGCAGGGCACGTCGAAGCCCGCCGGGTCTTGGACAGGATGGGCGACGTTCGCTGGCTGGGGGGCGTGGATCCCAATCCTCGCACCGGCCGCAGAAATCTCTTAGCCGTGTCAGTCGTTTAGCCGCCGCATCGCCGAAGGCATCGAAGCACAGTCGACATCGCCGACAGGCTGTTGATCACGCGCCTGGTTCCCACTGGGAACTCGCTACATCCGCCCCGCCGGCACCTTCCGCGCGAGGCTCGCGTTTTTAGCGATTGTCCCCTTCGCACATAGGGGCAGCCCCGGTATCGGCCTTCCCATCTGCGCAGCCCTCGGCCCCGGTGAAGGCTGAGTTGGGGGACGGCGATCCGATCAGATGTCCTGGATCGACTTCGCAGCCTGGCGGTTGTCGAGTCTGCGCAACGCGGTGGCGATGTCCTGGAGACTGGAATCGCCCTTGCGCAGAACGCGATCGGCCTCCGACAACCGGCAGCGCTCCTCGGCCGTGACGTCCCGGGCGCTGAGGACCACGACCGGCACGTCGGCGCAACCCGGCAAGCCCCTCAGGCGATCGAGGAACGAGAACCCGTCCATCACCGGCATGGTGAGGTCGAGGAGGACGAGGCGCGGCACGCCGAGCCGGACCTGATTCAGCGCCTCGCGGCCGTCGCCGGCCTCGCGGACGCTCCATCCGTTGCGTTCCAGGACGGTCCGTAGGCGGTGCCGCATGTCCGCGTCGTCGTCGACGACGAGGAGGTCGCCGTCCGCTGCCCGGAACGGGTCCAGGATCGTCCGGAGGCGCGCCCAGTCCACCGGCTTCGGCACGGCCTCGATGGCACCGAGCGAGGCACTGAGCGTCGCGTCGGCGACGAAGCTCACCATGACCACCGGGATACCGGCGGTCTCGGGATCCGACTTGAGGGCGGCGAGCACCGACCAGCCGTCCATCTCGGGCATCATCACATCGAGGAGGATGGCGCGAGGCTGGAGCGACCGGGCTAGGTCGAGACCGGTGCGCCCGTCCCCCGCCGTGCGCACGGAGAAGCGCTGGCGTTCCAGGAACCGGGTCATGAGCTCGCGCTGGGACGCCTCGTCGTCGATGACGAGGACGAGGTCATCCCGGCGTTCGCCGATCTCCGGCACCACATCCGGCGCGACGTCGACCGTCCCGTCCGGTGCCAGCGCCGGCACGCGTAGGGTGAAGCTCGTTCCCTCGCCCTCGACGCTCGTGACGGAGATGTCGCCGCCGAGCAGCCGGGCGAAGGCGCGGCTCAGAGCCAGACCGAGGCCGGTTCCGCCGTAGTTGCGCGTGGTGCTCTCGTCGGCTTGCGTGAAGCGCTCGAACAAGCGCCCGACCTGCTCGGGATTCATGCCGATGCCGGTGTCGCTTACCGTGAACCGGAGCCAGTCGCCGCTGGCGCCCGCCTCGCGTCGGACCTCCAGGACGATGGTGCCGCCCTCGGTGAACTTGGCGGCGTTCGAGAGCAGGTTGAACAGGCACTGGCGCAGCTTCACCGTGTCCGTCCGGGCGTGGCCCACGCCGTCGGCCACGTCGAGCACGAGGACGTTTCCCTTCTTCCCGACCAGGGCTTCGACCGTGTCCGCCGCGTCCGTGACGAAGGCTGAGACGTCGATATCCTCGGGATAGAGCTCCATCTTCTCGGCCTCGACCTTCGACAGGTCGAGCACGTCGTTGATCAGGCCGAGGAGGTGTTGGGCGTTCGACTTGATCTTGCCGAGGTCCTTGAGAAGGCTCTCCTGACCGAGCTCCTCCGCCTCCTCCTCCAGCATCTCGGAGTAGCCGATCACGGCCGAAAGGGGCGTCCGGAGCTCATGGCTCATGTTGGCCAGGAACCGGCTCTTGGCCCGGCTGTGCTCCTCGGCGGCGTCCCTCGCCTCCTTGAGCGCGACCTCGAACGCGTGGCGCTCGGTGATGTCCTCGTGGACGCCCACCCACTCCCGGACCGCCCCGTCGGTGTCGCGCACCGGCACCGCCCTCGCCACGTAGCGGCGCCAACCCGCCTCGGCGGTACGCACGCGATGCTCGACCGTGTAGGGTTCCTCGGCACGCAACGCTTCGGTCCAGGTCGCGACCGTCGTCGGGAGATCCTCGGGGTGGATCGCCTTCGCCCAGCCCGTGCCCATGTACTGCTCCGGGGCATGTCCCGTGATCGCCGCCCATCCCGCCTGCTCCTCGACGAAATGCCCGGCGGCGTCGGTGGTCCACATCACGCCGTTGACGGCCCTGACGGCCGATCGGAAGCGCGCCTCGCTCACGTGCAGGCGGCGCTGCACCCCGCGCTGGTCGAGCGAGGAGGCCATCATCGCCAGGAATAGGATGAGGAAGGTCACGCCCGCCACCGCGAGGGCGAGGTCGCGCTGGCCTGCCGCCAGGACGGCGACGTGGGGCGCATGGGCGCCTGCCGCCTCGGTCGTGAAGGTCGCCGCTGCCATCCCGGTATAGTGCATCCCGGCAACCGCCAGCCCCATCACGCAGGCGGCTGCGAGCTTCTGCCATGGCCGATTGCGGCGGAAGGTCAGCCAAAGGGCGGCGGTCGCGGCGGTGACCGCGATGGCGACGGATCCCGTCACCACGGCCGGGTCGTAGGCGAGGTTGCCGGGCACGCGCATCGCCGCCATGCCGGTGTAATGCATCGCCGCGACCCCGAGGCCCATGAGCGGGCCCGCGACCAGCAGCGAGCCCGAACCGGTTCCCCTGCGTGCGACCCAGGCGAAGGCGCCCGCCGTCACCCCCACCGCGATGAGGAGCGACAGCAGCGTCAGGCCCAGGTCGTAGGCCGCGGTCATGCCCATCTCGAAGGCCAGCATGCCGACGAAGTGCATCGACCAGATGCCGCCGCCCATCGCTACCGCCGCGCCGGCGCCCCAGGCCCAGCGCACACCCGCGTCCGGACGCCTGACGCGGGCACCGAGATCCAGCGCCGCATAGGACGCGAACACCGCGATGACGATGGAGAGCGTGACGAGGAGCGGGTTGTATCCGGTGTGAGCCATGGGATGTCCGGTGGGGGGCACGAGGTCCGTAGCACCGAAAGGCATCGGTCCTTGGGCGATCTCCGGCCCGGAAGCGCAAGACTCCGCGAGCCGTCGGCGCGATGGCCCTTAGAAGATCAGGACGGGGTCGGCGAGATCACCGAACGCAGCAGCGTGGGCAGGTCGTCCAGGCCGACCTGGCCCTTTCGGAGGACCTTGTCGGCCCGCCCGGCCAAGCGACGGCGGTCCTCGCCATCGACGTCCTTGGCGGTCAGCACCACGACGGGGATCGAACCCCACTCGGGCTTGGCCCGGAGGATGTTCAGGAAGGCGAAGCCGTCCATCTCCGGCATCATCAGGTCGAGGAGGATGAGGCAGGGCCGCTCGGACGCGACGGCCGCGAGCCCGACCTTGCCGTTCTCGGCCGTGACGATGCGCCAGCCTTCCCGAGCGAGCCGGGCCGACATGCGTTCGCGCGTGTCGGCATCGTCATCGATGACGAGCAACGCCCCCCCGTGGTCCCGAGGGCGGAATCGGTCCATCACCCCATGGAGTTCGTCCCAGTCCACCGGCTTCTGAAGGTAGTCGGTGGCGCCCAGCGAAAAGGCCAGGTTCTGCTCGTCCAGAACGGTGACCATGATCACGGGGGTATCGCCGAGCTCCGGATCCCTCCTGAGGGCGCGCAGGACCGACCAGCCGTCCATCTTCGGCAAGGTCACGTCGAGAAGGATCACGCAGGGCCGGATGGTCTGCGCCAGGTCGAGCCCTTCCCGCCCGTCCACGGCAGCGACCACCGCGAACCCGTCGCGCTCCAGAAATCGCTTGAGCAGATCGCGCGTCGCCGGATCGTCGTCCACGACGAGGACGACGCCTTGCCCAGAGGCGTCGTCGGAAACGATGGTGCCGACGTTCGCGTCCGTCGCCGGTTCGTCGTTCGTCCCGGCGATGCGCGCCGGGACCGACACGGTGAAGGTGGTGCCCCGCCCTTCCTCGCTGGCCACCGCGATATCGCCGCCCAGCATGGACGCGAACGCCCGGGTGATGGACAGCCCGAGCCCGGTGCCGCCGAACTTCCGCGTCGTCGAGGCATCCGCCTGGGTGAAGCGCTCGAACAGATGCGTCTGCTGGTCCGGGCTCATGCCGATCCCGGTGTCGCTCACCTGGAAGGTCAGCCAATCGACGCCGTCGCGTTCGCCCCGTTCGGCCGTCAGGGTGATCCGGCCACCCTTCGTGAACTTGGCGGCGTTGCTGAGGAGGTTGATCAGGCACTGGCGCAGTTTGGTCACGTCGGAGCGCGCTTCCCCGAGGTCGGCGGCGAGGTCCAGCGTGAGGAGGTTCTCTTTTGCGGCGACGAGGGATTCGACCGTCGAGGCGACGTCGCGGACGATGGCATCGACGGCGAAGTCCTCGACGTAGGTCTCCATCCGCTCGGCCTCGATCTTCGAAAGGTCGAGCACGTCGTTGATGAGACCGAGGAGATGGCGCGCGTTCGCCTCGATCTTGCGCATGTCGGGGAGCAGGTCGTCGTGGCCGCCGTCCTCCATCTCCTCCTGCAGCATCTCCGAGTAGCCGATCACCGCCGAGAGCGGGGTGCGCAACTCATGGCTCATGTTGGCGAGGAACTCGCTCTTGGCCCGGTTGGCCTCCTCGGCCGCCTCCTTGGCGGCGGCCAATTGAAGTTCGCTCCGCTTGCGCCCGTCGATGTCGGTGACGACGACGACGGCACCGACGCGGCGCCCCTCGACGTCGAGCATCGGCGCCGCCGAGAACCCGACCCATGCGCGAATGCCGTCGCCGCGGCGGTAATCCACCTCGAGCTCCGCCCGCGGCTCCCCGGCATGCACCACACGGTCGAGGGGCCACGCCCCGGGCTCGACCCGGCGTCCGTCAGAATGAAACCCGATCCAGCGGTTCTGCAGGTCGGCGGACGCATCCGAGGCGACATCATGCCCGAGGATCGCGGTGGCTCGGGCGTTGTGGCCGACGATGCGGCCGGTCGGGGCCTCGGCGATCAGGACGCCGACGGGCAGCGTCTCCATCACCGTGCGCAGGGTGGCCTCGCCGGCGCGCATGCCACGGCGCGCCTCCGCCTCGCCCGCCTCTGCCAACCCGGCCGGGATGGTGCCGGCGAACAGGGTGGCGACGTGCAGGTCGAGACCGGTGAAGGCATCGGGGCGACTGGACTGTAGCTTCAGGACGCCGACGGCGGCGTCCCCGCGGAGGATCGGGACGCAGACGGCCGAGCGCGCGCCGAGCGGGCCGACGAGGTCGCGCCGGACGCGAGGATCGACGAGGAGGTCCGGGCACAGCACCGGCTTGGCGTTCTCCAGGCAATGGCCCGAGAGGCTACCGTCGATGGGGACGCGCAGACCGACATGGGGTTCCAGCGCACCGCGTGCCGAGCGATAGACGAGGTCGTCGCCCTCCCGGAGCTCGATCACCGCCCCCTCGGCCTGGGAGACCGCCGCCATGACGCCGCCGACGAGGGTATCGAGGATCACGCCACGGTCGCCGGCCGCCCGGGTCACGCCGGCCTGGGCGGCGATCAGGGCGTTCTGCTGCGCGATGAGCGCGGCCTGGCCGGACAGAAGTCCCTCGCGCTCGGCGACCGAGCGGCGCAGTTCCATCTGGGACATGACCTGCCCGGCGAGCGCGCGCAGGGCCACCGCCTGCCGATCCGAGAGGCCTTCCGGGCGGGGCGCGCGGTCGATCACGCACAGGCTTCCGAGACGCTCGCCACCGGCTGCCGCCAGCGGGGCCCCGGCGTAGAAGCGCAGGTACGGCTCACCCGTGACCAGTGGATTGTCCCTGGTGCGGGAGTCCAGCGACAGGTCGGGGATGACGAGCAGGTCCGGAGAGCCCAGGACATGCGCGCAGACCGACTTGTCGAGGGAGGTCTCGCAAGGCGCGAAGCCCGACCGCGCCTTGAACCATTGCCGGTCGCCGGCGACCAGACTGACCAGGGCGACGGGAACGGAGCAGATCATCCGCGCCAGCTCGACGATGTCGTCAAACCCCTTCTCGGGGGGCGTATCGAGGATGTCGTACGCCCGAAGCGCGTCCAGGCGACGGACATCGCCGATTTCGGGTGGGAGCGTATCGTCGTCGGTCATGGGCGGCTCGCTCACGGGAACGGTTGCGCTCGCCGACGCAAGGCCGTGGGGTGACGCGATGCGGTGTTCGGGTGCCCTCGACAACACGGTGGCCGCGCGGAGGTTGCCCGCCCATTCCGGTCATGCCTTCGGGCTGCCCCTGACCGGACTCCGTTCCGGAGCGACGGGTCACGCCCCGAGGCTGCCGTCGCAGATCCGCGCCCGGTGCGCAACGCGCCGACGGCGGTGGGCGAGCGCATCATCCATGGGCTGCGCGGTGACTTGCTCGCTCTCGACCCGGATCGAGGACCAGGCGACGTTGGCGCAGATGGCCTCGGCACCAGCCACGTCTCGGTGTTCGACCCTACGAGCGAGCACGACCGCGGCGCGCCGATGCGCTCGGTCTCGACCGCCGTGACGCTGCCGGAGGCGAGGAGCCACACGCTTGCGCGGATCGCGGCGGGGCGTTCACACCGTTACCGAGCCTGTCGCCATTTCAGGTAGGCCTGGTAGATCTCTTCCTTTCCGGCCGACGGATTCGGATGTGATTGAAAGAAGCGGTCCAGGTCAGGCTGGGCGGCAACCTCCTGCTCCTGGCGTCGATCGAGCCACTCCTGAGCCGGCCGGAACCGTGTCCAGCCGCTGACCGCGGCCGCGAGGTTGACCTCGCGCCATTTCGGATGCCGCTGCGGAGCCAGGAGCTTGTCAAACCGATCGAAGAACGCGTCGACGAAGCGGACGAGCTTCTCGTAGCGCATCGACCCCTTCGGACTGTTGTAGACGCCGAGGACGGTGCCCACGGCGACCGTCTCCACCACGTCCTCATCGACGAGCTTCGGGTAGTCGGCCCGCATCAGGGTCGCCGGAACGTAAGCCTTGTCGATCGTGTCCGGATAGGGCGCTTTCACGAAGTGGAATCGATCCCCCGGATCGAAGCCCGCGATGAAGGCCACCGGCTTGGCCGCCACCGACACGACGGCTGCGAGTTCGCCCTTGCGCAGCATTTCGAGGGCCGTCGGCTGATCGACGTTGACCGCCTGCACGTCGACGCCGAACGCGTGGAACATCGCCCGGCCACTGTAGTCGGTGCCGCTGCCCTTGACGTCGAAGCTGACGCGCTTGCCGGCGAGTTGATCGACCGTCCGGATCGTCTTCGGCGCGATGATGTGCAGCTCGTCGTCGAACAGCTTGGCGATGAACTGGATCTGCCGTTCGATGTTCTTCAGGCGCTTGTCCTGCCGCAGTTGTTCCAGCGTATCGGTGCGGACGAAGCCCATGTCGACACCCTTCAGGAAGCGGATGTCGTAAGCGTTCTCTCCCGCTCCCTTGCCGAGGATCGGCAGGATTCGCAGCTTGTCCCCGTCATCCAGCACGAAGGCGAGGTCGGCCCCGGCTCGGAAGTAGGTTCCGCCGGGTGTGCCCGTCACCACCGTCACAGTGTTCGCGTTCATCCGCTCGCCGAGGGCGGCCTCGGTCATGGCGCCCGCCTCGACCGGCGTCATGTTGGAGGCCCCTGCGACGGGGAAGGACGCCGTGACGGCGAGCCCGAGAAGGGCGGCGAAGTGGGCGAGCCTCGGCATGTGCGTGTTCCTTGATGATCGTCCGTCTGCTCTCAAGGCGAGTTCTCATCGGCCCGTCGCGGTAAGCTGCCGCCCATCCGGCTGCTGCTGATCTGCGGCTTTCGCATACAGGTCCTTGGCGCGCTCCGGGTCCGCCCGCAGGCCGCGCACCTTCCAGGCCCGCAGCATGTCCGGATCCCATGTCTGAGCCAGCAGGAACGTCGCGTTCGACGCGTTGCGCGCCTGCGCACGCTCGAGCAGGAGGCGAGCGCCGCTGATGTCGCCGAGCCGGATCAGACCCTTGGCCCGCTCGACGAGCGGATCGGGTTGCGTCGTCGGCTGTGCGGTCGCCACGGCACGCGGTGGATCCTTGGCCTCGGCCGCAACGCCGGCTTCCCTTCGCGGGCTCGGTGCAGGCGCCGGACGGCCAGCAGCCACGGTGCTCCCGAGGGGCGCGACATTCACCTCGGGCACCACGACATCGGATGTCGGCGTATCCGGCGTGGCGACGGCCTGGGGGCCTGAAGCGGGCTGGGGTGGACGAGCTGAAGGCTGCTTGGGGCCATCCAGTCCGCCGCGGCTGGCAACAACGGTGCGATCGGGACTTTCGGGATTGAAACTTATGGTGATCAGACTTGTCGCGACATGGATCTGTTCGCTGGTCTCAGGAGTCCAGCTTGCTGCGACGACCAGCGAAAAGGTGCTCTCGCGCCCGTCGTTCTGCACGAGCTGGATCTTCGAGAGATCCCATTCGCTGATGTCGGCGTCCTTTTTATTCTTCGACGAGGAGAATACATTGACGGAATCGCTGATCGTAACGCCTTGCGGAAGGCCAAGCACGTCGATCGATTTGATATCAACCCCGCCCGAACGGATAAGCTTGATCTCCAGCGGAACGGGGGCGCCGCGCTTTCCAGCGGCATCACGCGTGAGAATCGATAAATCGGACGCTTTACTCGGCACGGGATCCTGGCCGGTTCCGCTACGCGCGCCGCGAGCCTCGGGAAGGGATTTACCGTTTGCTGTTTGCGCCAACGCCGGCAGCGAGAAACAGAAAGTCAGAATGAGCACCACTGCGCTCGGTGCGTATCCAGCCCTATTACGGCAATGCGTTTCCATCAAATACAGCTTATATCTGGCGCGTTTCCGTTAGACGCCCGGATAGCTAAGCCGACGCGGATTTTATTGTCAATCGATGCTGGACGACAAACTATATTTACACCTTAACGCCAATGACGATATCGCTCGAATCTCGCGAGCGCCTTACAGAATGGCGCCAAGCATGATCTTATGCCTCGGCTTGGCATGGCGCGATGCTTCTCCCCCGGCGACGTCCGGGATGGAACAGCTCCGCTCCATTCGCCGACTCGCCGCCCGTCCGAGGGGCAGCCATCCTCCGATCGACGCTCATGACCGCGTCAGGTGGCGATTGGGACGAGATGACGGTCCTGAAGCTGACCGCGATGCGTCGGATCAACGCCTTGCGACTGATGACCTGCACGCCTGCAGCGACGGCATGAATCGGGACAATGCTCTTGGCCAGATCGATGCCGACGGTGATCATCTCCAGGGGGTTGGCTCCTGCAGCTGCGCGGCGGCTTCGACAGAAACCCCATGGCGGCGCCGAGATGCCGTCGGTCGGAGCGGGAGCCGTCGACCCCAACCGCTTCCGGACAGGCGGCTCGTTCTGCTTCGCGCAGAGCGGATATCGCGCTGATGCGATCGGGCCGTCGAACGACAAACCGGCTCAGAGGTAAAGCTCGGTAGCTGGACGGACGCATCCTCATGGCGCCCTATGGGCCGAGACAGAGCGATCGCGCCAAAGACAAGGTCGCCGGAGGAAGCAACATGCTGCGTTGCCTTATGGCCGTGGTCGCGATCGTACTCGCTTGGCCTGTGCGCGCAGAGGAGCCACTCCGCTTCGAGGTCGATCCGGCGTGGCCCCAGCGCCTGCCGAACGACTGGATCATGGGACAGGCCGCCGGCGTCGCCGTCGACGCGCAGGACAACGTCTGGGTCGTGCAACGGCCGCGGACGCTCACCGACGACGAGAAGGCCGCAAGCCTCGATCCGCAGCGGACCCGGTGCTGCAAGCCGGCACCGCCCGTCCTCGTCTTCGACCAGGCCGGCACGCTGCTGAAGTCCTGGGGCGGCCCGGGGCAGGGCTAGGACTGGCCCACGAACGAGCATGGCATCCACATCGACCATAAGGGCTTCGTCTGGCTGGCGGGGAACGGCGACACCGACGGGCAGATCCTGAAGTTCACTCAGGACGGCCGGTTCGTCCTGCAGATCGGCAAGTCGGGCGCACAGACGGACAGCCAGGACGTCTCGCGCCTCGGCAAGCCTGCCGCGATGCAAGTCGATCCCGAGACCAACGAGCTCTACGTCGCGGACGGCTACTACAACCATCGGGTCATCGTGTTCGATGCCGAGACGGGCGCGTTCAAGCGGATGTGGGGCGCCTACGGAAAGCCGCCGACCGACGAGAAGCTCGGCCCCTACGATCCCGCAGCCGCGCCCGCAGCGCAGTTCCGCAATCCGGTCCACTGCGTCCAGATCGCGCGCGATGGGCTGGTCTACGTCTGCGACCGCACCAACAACCGCATCCAGGTCTTCCACAAGGACGGCAGCTTCGTGAAGGAGATGTTCGTCGAGCGCGGCACGCGCGCCAACGGCGCGGTTTGAGAACTCGCCCTATGGCCGGACGAGCGCGAAACCGACCTGATCAACGCCGACGGGGCGAACAACGAAGTCCGCACGCTCAGTCGCGACACGGGCGAGATCCTCGGCCGCTTCGGCCGCAATGGCCGGCAGGCGGGCGACTTCCACTGGGTCCACAATCTCGCGGTGGACTCGAAGGGCAACAAGTTCACCACCGAGGTGGACACCGGCAAGCGTGCCCAAAAGTTCCTGTTCCGGGGCGACGTGGTTCTGCGCAAACGGACGGTCGCACCGTGAGGACCGAAGCATGATGACCGCCGACGCGGACCCGATCGCGCCAGACACGTGTGCCTGTTGCCTCCCGCGCCGCGGCTTCCTGCGCGGGCTCGCCGGCGGCGGCGTCGCCGCCTTGGCCGCGCAGGCCAGCCCTGCCCGCGCCCAAGCTGTCGCTGACCGCACGCCCTATGCCGGCCTGGTGATCGATTGCCACGGACACTACACCACCGAGCCGCCCGCGATGCTGGCGTGGCGCAAGCGCCAGATCGACGCCATCAACGACCCCGCGCAATCGCCGACACCGTCTTCGCTGACCGTCAGCGACGACGAGGTGCGGGCGAGCGTGGCCGACCGCCAGCTCAAGCTCCAGGCCGCGCGCGGCATCTCGCTGGCCCTGTTCTCGCCGCGCGCGGGCGGCATGGGGCATCACATCGGCAACGCCCGCACCAGCCTCGACTGGTCGATCGTCTCGAACGACATGATCCACCGCGTGGCGACGCTGATGCCGCGCAATTTCGTCGGTGTCTGCCAGTTGCCGCAGACGCCGGGCGTATCGCCGAAGAATTGCACGGCGGAACTCGAACGCTGCGTGCGCGAACTCGGCTTTGTCGGCTGCAACGTCAACCCGGACCCGTCCGGCGGCTACTGGACGGATCCCCCGCTCTCCGACCGGTTCTGGTATCCGCTTTGGGAGAAGATGGTCGAGCTCGACGTGCCGGGCATGGTCCATGTCAGCGCCTCGGCGAACCCCAACTTTCATGCGACCGGCGCCCACTACATGAACGGCGACACCACCGCCTTCATGCAGTTCGTCACGTCGGACCTCTTCAAGGACTTTCCGACCCTGCGCCTGATCATTCCTCATGGCGGCGGCGCGGTGCCTTACCACTGGGGTCGCTACCGCGGTCTTGCACAGGATCTGAAGCGACCGCCGATCTCCGAGCTGATGCGAAACGTCTTCTTCGACACCTGTGTCTACCACCAGCCCGGGATAGACCTGCTTCTGAAGGTGGTCCCGACCGACAACGTGCTGTTCGCCTCGGAGATGGTCGGTGCGGTCAACGGGATCGATCCGGAGACCGGTCATGCCTTCGACGACACCAAGCGCTACGTCGAAGCCGCCGCGATTTCGGATGCCGACCGAGCGAAGGTCTATGCGGGCAACGCGTTGCGGATCTATCCGCGGTTGCATGGCCGACTGGCTTCGGCAGGGGTGACGCCGTAGCACTTACTTTCGGATAGACACGCGTGTGACGTCGCTCTGATCGTGACTATGCGCGTCACATCGGAATTGACACCACTCTTCACCGTTGCACTGCCCACCTCGGGTCCGGCACCCCGAGCCGACACGCCGTGGCCCAGGTCGGTTACGCCCGCTTCGGCACCTGTGACTGAGCCGGTTGCCCGGCCGGACGCCGAGGGTTGTACCCTCATCCGCTCGGAAACGGTGTCGGGCGGCGCCCCACCCAACTGGCGAGCGTGATCGATCTTCTCCGGGGCGGCGACGAACCGGTGGTCGCCTGGCCCGATCGCGAACGCATCCGTGCATCGCGCTTGGAGGGCGTCGGATCGGCAGCCATCGAGCGGGCGATCGGCTGCTCGCGGATGCAGATCCCTCGGGTGTTGCAGCCGGGCCGAGCGAGATCGGCCCAGACATCCTGCCGATCGCCGCGACCGAATGCCACTTGGAAGCGTGCGTGGATACACGGGCGGACGGCCATCATTAAAGGGAAATAGAGGGATGTGCCTCATTCTAGGGTTGAACCTAGCTTGAGCCGCTCGCATGCTTTCCATCGTCGGGTGCCTCGTCGAGGCCCATGATCTCCGCCTCGTGGGCCTTGCGGCCGGCATCTGCGCCTTGTCGGCGCTGACGACGGTCTGCCTCGTCGATCATGCACGACGCGGCACGGCTTGGGCTCAGGCGGGATGGCTCGCCGTTGCGGCGACTGCCGGCGGATCTGGGATCTGGGCGACCCACTTCATCGCGATGCTCGCTTTCGCGCCCGGGGTGCCGAGCGGCTATGATGTGACGCTCACCGCGATCTCCCTCGGCTTCGCCGTTCTGATGGCCGGCGCGGGCCTGTCGCTTGCGGTTCTTGCGGGCGGTCGGGCGGCTTCCTGGGCCGGCGGCGCGGTGCTCGGGCTCGGCATCGCCATCATGCACTACATCGGCATGGCCGCCTACGATGTCGCCGGCCACAAGGCTTGGGATCCGGCGGGCGTCGCTGCCTCGATCGGACTCGGGATCGTTCTGGGCGGTTCGGCTCTGGCGGTCCTGGCCGGCGCACGGGGCCTCGCCCGCCAGGTGTCGAGCGCCTTGCTCCTGGTACTGGCCATCTGCAGCCTTCACTTCACCGCCATGGGTGCCGTCACCGTGACGCCGGATGCCAGGCTCGCGATCTCCGAGGCGGCCGTGCCGAACGCATGGCTCGCCGTTGCCGTCGCCCTGGCGAGCTTCGCCATTCTGCTTCTGGCGAGTGCCGCCCTGGCGCTCGATGTCCGGGACCGCAGGCGTTCCAAGGTCGAAGCCGAGCGCCTGAACAGCCTCGCCAACGCTGCCGTCGAGGGTCTCGTGGTCTGCACCGGCAACACCATCGTCAGTGCCAACCGCAGCTTCGCCCGGCTCGTCGGCCTTCCGCAGGACATGCTCGCGGGTGCCCCACTCTCGTCCTTCCTGCCCGGTGACACGGCCCGGCTCGCGCTCGCCACCCAACCGGAGCGCCCCGTGGACGCCGAGCTTCGGTTGGCGGGCGGCGCGCTGATCCCCGTCGAGGTCATCTTGCAGCCCGTCGAACATGCCGGGCGTCCGCACTATGCGGTTGCCGTACGCGACCTGCGGGCCCGGCGTCAGGCCGAGAGCCAGATCCACTTCCTCGCCCACCACGATGCGCTCACCGGGCTCGCCAACCGGTCCAGCTTCGGCAAGCGCCTGGACCAGGAGATGCGGGCAGCGAAGGCAGGCGAGCGTCGGCTCGCCGTGCTCTGCCTCGACCTCGACCGCTTCAAGGAGGTCAACGACCTGTTCGGCCATGCCGCCGGCGATGCCATGCTGGAAAGCGTCGCCCGCATCGTCTCGGCCGAACTGGACGAGACGCAGATGATGGCGCGACTCGGCGGCGACGAGTTCGCCGTCCTCATGCCCTGCGAGCACGCGTCCGCCGCCGGGAGCCTCGCGGAGCGCATCCTGGACGCGCTTCGCTCCGGGAAGGCCGAAGAAAGCGGTCCGCAGATCGCGACCAGCATCGGCATCTCCCTCTACCCGGACGACGCCGAGGAGCGGGCGACGCTCCTGCATTACGCCGACACGGCACTCTACCGGGCCAAATCGGAGGGACGCGGCACCTACCGCTTCTTCGAGGCCAAGATGGGGGTGGAGGTGCGCCAGCGGCGCCTGCTGGAGCATGACCTGCGCCATGCCGTGGCCCGGGGCGAGATCAGTCTGGTCTACCAGCCGCAGACGGCGATCGGCAGCGGCGAAGTCACCGGCTTCGAGGCGCTGCTCCGTTGGAAGCACCCCGAGCGCGGCTACGTCTCGCCGGCCGACTTCATTCCCATCGCCGAAGAGAGCGACGCCATCCTTCAGATCGGCGAGTGGGTGCTACGGGAGGCTTGCCGCGAGGCCGGAAGCTGGCCGAACCCTCTGTCCATCGCGATCAACGTCTCGGCGGTGCAGATCCATAGCGCCCACTTCGTCGGCCTCGTCCACGAGGTGCTGCTCAGGACCGGTCTGGCCCCGAGCCGGCTCGAGATCGAGGTGACCGAGACGGCGCTCATCCGCGATCCCAACCGGGCCCTGCTCACCCTTCGGCAGTTGAAGGCGCTCGGCTTGCGCATTGCCATGGACGATTTCGGCACGGGTTACTCGTCGCTGTCGAACCTCCGCTCGTTCCCGTTCGACAAGATCAAGATCGACGGCTCGTTCGTGCGTTCCGTCGACAGCAACGCGCAGACGGCGGCCATCGTACGCTCCGTCCTCGGCCTCGGGCGCGGCCTCGGGCTGCCGGTCCTCGCCGAAGGGGTCGAGACCGACGCGGAACTCGGCTTCCTCGTCGCAGAGCACTGCGATGCCGCGCAGGGCTACCTCATGGGCAGGCCATCGCCAATCGACCAGTTCACGCGCTTCACGCACGGTCCCACGCCGACCATCGCCGCAGCCTGAGTGGG
This sequence comes from Beijerinckiaceae bacterium, assembly GCA_964658355.1. GTDB lineage: Bacteria > Pseudomonadota > Alphaproteobacteria > Rhizobiales > Beijerinckiaceae > Methylobacterium. The sequence continues at coordinate 6,476 of CAZZZJ010000007.1, read as the reverse complement.
GAAGCCCAAAACATCAGCGCGGGATCGCGCGGGCGGTAATCGGACCCGACGCTTCGATCCCGGAATGCGACGCCCCCCGCCCGCGAAGCCTTTGCGTAAGGAGCCCTCAGGCCGTTCCGCGACTGGGCCGAGCGGTTTCCAGCCTGTCCGCTTCCTGGCGACAGAGCAACAGATCAGCCATTCGGCATCTGAGAGATGTCGGTCGCTGCGCTTGCCGCGCGGCAAGTGTTCCAGAGGATCTAGTCGACGAGAACGCATTCGGCATCACTGCCGTCCATGTGAGGCGGCCGATCGAAGGCCAGATGGATTCGGTCCAGAAAGCGTTCGAACGCCGCCGTCAGCAGGCTGTCCTTTCGGTAGATGAGCAACGTCTGCGCGAGACCCGCGGAGTCCGGAAGCGCGTGGATCGAGACACGCCCAGTCCGCTGCATCGGTTCGGCCACACCCCGCGGCAGCAGCGACACGCCCATTCCGGCTTCGACGCAGCCCATGATCCCGTCCAGTGTCCCGAACTCGATCCGACGGACATGCACCAGACCGTGCATCGCAAGGAATCCTTCCAGGCGCAGGCGGTAGGAGCAGCCGGTCCGGAAGACGAGGACGCGGGCCTCGCGCCTGGCTGCCAGCAGAGCCACGACCGCGTCATGGGTGTGGACATGCGCCCCGGCCACAAGCACCAGCTCCTCTTCCAGCACCGGGACCGTCGACAGGTCCTCCTGGCTGATTGGGCCGGAGACGAGCGCACCTTCGACCCTCCTGTCGAGCACGGCCGCGATCAGCGCCTCCGTCGGCCCGAGTTCCAGTTCGATGTCCACCTCGGGGTAGAGGGCCGCATAGGCGGTCAAAAGGCGCGGCAACCGCAGCGCCGCGGTGGTTTCCATCGAGCCGAGCCGCAGGGAGCCGCGCGGTGTCTCGTCGGAGAGAACGGCCTGCTCGGCGTCGGCCAACAGGCGCGCGACCTGGGTCGCGTAGGGCAGCAGCCGTTCGCCGGCCCGGGTCAGCGTCACGCCGCGGGTGCCCCGATAGAACAAGGGCGTGTGCAGAGCTTGCTCCAGGGCGCGGATTCGCGCGGTGACGTTGGATTGCACCGTGTTGAGCGCCGTCGCCGCTCGGCCGATCCCACCCGCTTCGGCGACTGCCGCGAAAAACATCAGGTCTGCGCTGTTCATGGCATCGCCATACGAGATGGGGGCTATCTGAACCAATCATTTTTCCAGACGCATATGTCCGGCTACAGGATGCCTCCCAGCTTCAGATCCGCCCGTTCAGGGCGGTCGCGCGCGGTGGTCTTGATGGCTTTGCGAACCCGATTGACGGACTTCTTCGGCATCCGGCACCCGATCGTGCTCGCGCCCATGGACCCCGCCGCGGGAGGCGCCCTGGCAGCGGCGGTGAGCGCCGCGGGCGGTCTCGGCCTGATCGGCGGCGGCTACGGCGATCGCGCGATTCTTGAGGCCGAATTCGCCAAGGCCGGCAACCAGCGCGTCGGGTGCGGCTTCATCACCTGGTCGATGGCCAAGAGCCCGGATCTCCTGAACCTGGCTCTCGCGCACAATCCGGCGGCCATGATGTTGTCGTTCGCAGACCCCGCGCCCTTCGCCGAGACGATCCGGGCCGAAGGCGTCCCGATGATCTGCCAGGTGCACAACCTCGACCATGCACGCCGCGCCCTCGATGCCGGCGCATCCGTCCTCGTGGCCCAAGGCACCGACGCCGGAGGGCACGGCCTCACCACGCGCGGCACTGTCACGCTCGTACCCAGCGTCGTGGACCTCGTCGCGCGCGAGCGGCCGGAGGTTCTGGTGCTGGCCGCCGGCGGCATCGCCGACGGGCGCGGCATCGCGGCAGCCCTGATGCTCGGCGCCGACGGCGCGTTGCTGGGCACGCGTTTCTGGGCGACCCGGGAAGCGCTGATCCATCCGGCCGCCAAGGCGCGCGTGGTCGCCGCGACCGGCGACGAGACGGTCCGCACCTCCGTCTACGACATCGTCCGCAACCGGACCTGGCCGACCGAGTACACGGGGCGGCTGATGCGCAACCGCTTCATCGAGACCTGGCACGGGCGCGAAAAGGAATTGCGGGCCCTGGCCGGCGAGGAACGCCGGATCGTCGAGGCCGCCGACCGGAGCGGCGACTACGACATGTCGAACGTGACCGTGGGCGAAGCCATCGGTCTCATCGACGACCTTCCCCCGGCGGGCGAACTCGTCGAGCGCCTCGCCGCCGAGACCGAGGCGCGGCTGGCCTTCGTCACCCGCACCGTCATCACCGCGTGAGAAGACCCGATGCCCCTCCTACGGTTCGACCTGATCGAAGGCCGCACGCCGACCGAATTGCAAGCACTGCTCGATGCCGCTCACCAAGCCATGCTCGAGGCTTTCAAGGTACAGGCCGGAGACCGCTACCAGATCGTCCATGAGCACCCGGCCGCACACATGGTCGTCGAGGACACGGGCCTCGGCATCCCGCGGACAGACAAATGCGTGGTCCTTCAGGTGACGAGCCGGCCGCGCAGCCGGGAGATGAAGGAAGCCTTCTACCGGATGCTTTGCGAGCGTCTGCAAGCGACATGCGGGATCGCGCCCTCGGACGTGGTGGTGTCCATGATCGGCAACACCGACGACGACTGGTCTTTCGGTCACGGTCGGGCACAATTCCTCACCGGCGAACTCTGACGCTCCCTTACTTTCGCACTGGAACCGCGCCGGTCATGTTCTGTGCGGCTTCTGGCATCGCAATTATATTCTTGAATTTACTTGTCTAAAAATCGTCATGAACTGCCTCATCTCGATCGGTCTTTGGGTCTGGTGTTATAGAGCCCCATGAATTCCGTCACCCGCCAACGAGGAGGCGCTCGAAACAGCGATCTGGGGGCTCGCCGAGATCGCCCGCCGCGTCGGCGACCGGGCGTTCGCGGTCGGTGACAGGTTCTCGCTCGGCGACATCGCGGCGGGCACCGTGGTCGCCTCCCTCGCGATGCGGTTCCGAGAACTCTCCTGGCGCGAGACCCACCCGAACCTCGCCGCGTTCAGCGACCGGCTGGAGCAGCGCCCGTCGTTCCGGACCTCCGCGCCTGACGCGCAGACCATCACCGACCGGGTGGTCTAGTGGCTGAGATCTGACGCTCGGGACCCGCTCGGCCAGTGGCGCTGAGGGTCGCACACCCGGCGGCAGCTCGGATCTCGGCCTACGCAGGCATGTGCGATTTGTTGGAATTGTTGGCATCGGTCTTGCCAAGCCCCGCTCGTCCCCGGCACCCGATCGCGGCCGGCGCAGAAACGGAGCGGCTTATCATGAACGACCACAGGATCAGCCGGCGCGGCGCCCTCCGGATCGGTGCGTTGGCTGCGGGCACCGTGGCGATGCCGTTCTTCGCCCGCAACGGCTTGGCCGCCGAGCCGATCAAGCTCGGGAGCCTGCTCGACGGCACCGGCGCGCTCGGCTTGGAAGGCAGGCGCATGATCGAGACCACCGAATACGCGGTCGATCTGATCAACAAGACCGGCGGTTTGCTTGGGCGCCCCGTGAAGATCATCGCCTACGACACCCAGTCGAACATGCAGCTCTACACGCAATATGCGCAGCAGCTGGCGCTGAAGGAGAAGGTCGACGTCATCCAGGGCGGGATCACCTCGGCCTCGCGGGAGGCGATCCGGCCGATCTTCGGGCGCTCCAAGACCCTCTACTTCTACAACACCCAGTACGAGGGCGGCGTCTGCGACCGCAACGTGTTCTGCACCGGCTCGACCCCGGCTCAGACCGTCAACCACACGGTCGACTACGCGCTGAAGAACTGGGGCAAGAAGGCCTACATCGTCGCCGCCGACTACAATTACGGCCACATCACCGCGAACTGGATGACGAAGTTCATGAAGGACAGCGGCGGCTCGGTCGCCGGCACCGACTTCTTCCCCCTCGACGTGACGAACTTCTCCTCCGCCATCAGCCGCATCCAGCAGGCGCAGCCGGAGCTGGTGCTCTCGGCGCTGGTCGGCGCCAACCATTCCGGCTTCTACCGCCAGTGGGACGCCGCCGGCATGAAGGGCAAGATCCCGATGGGCGCCAGCGTGTTCGGCCTCGGCGACGAGCTGACCACCATGGACACGTCGACCACCAACGGCATCGTCACCTGCTACGGCTGGTACAACAACCTGCCGGCGCAGAAGAGCATCGACTTCGTGAAGGGGATGCAGGCCAAGTTCGGCGCCGATCTCACCGATCTCGGCGAGCTCGACACCGCCACCTACGACGGCATCATGCTCTGGGCGGAAGGGGTGAAGAAGGCCGGCTCGGTGGAGCGCGACGCGGTCGTCGCCGCGCTGGAATCGGGCATTTCCTACGAAGGCCCCACAGGCAAGGTGACGATGGATGGGGCGACCCACCACACCATCCGCAACACCTACCTCGCGCGGCCCAAGGACAGGGCCTGGGAGCTGCTCGCCACCTTCCCCGACCAGTTCCCGTCGGACACCGGCGGCGCCTGCGACCTCCTGAAGAACCCCAAGACCAACAAGCAGTTCACCCCCGACCTCAAGGGCTGACCCGGCATGGATCTCGCCGGGCTCCTCGGGTTCAACGTTCTGACCGGGATCGCCACGCTGGCGCTGATCACGCTCGGTCTCGGCGTGATCTACGGGATGATGCGGATCATCAACCTCGCCCACGGCGAGTTCATGATGCTCGGCGCCTACACCGCGGTCGTGGCGGTCGATGCCGGCCTCAACGTCTGGGTGGCGATGCTGGTGCTGCCGCCGCTGGTCGTCGGCCTGATCGGCCTCGTGATCGAGCGCACCGTGATCCGCTTCCTCTACGGGCGGATGATGGACACGATGCTCGCCACCTGGGGCATCAGCCTCGGGCTGATCGGCCTCGTGACCACGCTCTACGGCAACGTCGTGCGCGGGGTCTCGACGCCGGTCGGCAGCTTCGAGATTGGGCGGTATGGCGCGAGCCTCTACAGCCTCGTGATCATCGCGGTCGCGCTTGCCGCGCTCGGCGGCATGCTGGCGCTGCTTCGGCTGACCCGCTTCGGGCTGATCCTGCGCGCGACCATGCAGAACCCGAAGATGGCCGCCGCACTCGGCGTCTCGCCGGACCGGATCTACATGGCGACCTTCGCGCTCGGCGCAGGCCTCGCCGGGCTCGCCGGCGGCGTCCTCGCGCCGATCTCCGGCGTCTCGCCGGCGATGGGCGCCGCCTACATCGCCCGCGCCTTCATCACCGTGCTCGGCGGCGGTCCGGCGATCATCACCGGCACGGGGCTGGCCTCCGGCCTGTTCGGCACGATCAACGAACTCGTCGCCTTCCGGACCACGCCGGTCATCGGCGACGTGGTGCTGCTGCTGGCGGCGATCCTGCTGATCCGCGTGCTGCCGCAGGGCATCACCGGCCGCTTCCTGAGGCGCAGCCTATGAACCCCATGGTCTCCCGCTCCGGACGGTTCGCGAGCGCCGCCGGCTTCCTCGCGGTTCTGGCCTGCGGCCTCGCCCTGCTCGTCGGCGCGCCGCACCTCACAGACAGCTTCGGCCTCGTACAGATGACGGGGTTCGCCGCGCTGGCGATGTTCGCGCTGAGCCAGGGCTTCGTCTGGGGCTACGGCGGCATCATGTCGTTCGGGCAGGCGGCGTTTTTGGGCCTCGGCGGCTACGCTTATGCCGTCTCGGTGATCAATCTCGGCGACAGCACGCTGCCGATCCTGATCGCCATCGCGGTGCCCATGCTGTTTGCGGCCGCCCTCGGCTACTTCATGTTCTTCGGGCGGATCAGCGACGCCTATGTCGGCGTCATCACGCTCACCGTCTCGGTAATCCTGTTCCAGCTGTTCAACGCCACCTCGGGCAGCCAGTACCGCATCGGCCAGGCGGAGCTCGGAGGCTTCAACGGCATCCCGGCGATCCCGGTGATCAACCCGATCGGCGATCCGGGCGATCCGCTCGACATCGAGGGCCTGTGGGGCGTGGCGATGGGCGCGCTGATCGGCGTCTACGTGCTGCTGCGCGCCATCCTGGCGAGCCGCTTCGGCCGCGTGGTCGTCGCGATCCGCGAAAACGAGACCCGCGCGCAGCTGATCGGGTACGACCCGCGCCTCTACAAGCTCCTCGCCTTCACGATCTCGGCCGGGATCGCGGGGCTCGCCGGCTGCCTCTACGCCAACTGGGGCGGCTTCATCAGTCCGACGGTGTTCGGCCTGTCGATGTCGGCGCAGGTGATCATCTTCGTCCTCGTCGGGGGGCTCGGCACCCTGATCGGCCCGATGCTCGGGGCGGTGCTGATCCAGGCGCTGATCATCACCGCGGGCGGACAGTCGATGCTCGATCCCAATCTAGGCCTCGGGATCGTGCTCGTCGGCTTCGTGCTGCTGGTGCCCGAGGGCCTCGTGCCGGTGGCGCGCCGCCTCGTGCAGCGCGCGGCCGGGCTCGTCACCGCGAGAGCCGCGTCGCCGGCCGCCGAGCCGCCGAACCCCAAGCCGCCGACCC
>CAZZZJ010000006.1:27522-29506 GCA_964658355.1 Beijerinckiaceae bacterium | reverse complement strand
TTGCCGATCTGCTCGTAGAGACGGGCGGCGCCCGCTCCTGAGACGACGCCGCGGATGCCGTTGGGAAAGCCGACTCGAAGGTAATGGGCCAGTGCACGTGCACGGCCCTCTGGCGGACGATCCGCAAGATGTCCTGCAGCCGTTCGATAGGCACCCACGTCGAAACAGGTCGGAAAATGGTTCTCGCCGATCAGATCGAGCAGGAAAGCGTCCTCGTTGCCAGCCTCGCCGAGAACGATGCCGACATTGAGAAAATCAAGATACGGTTCCGATCGCTCGATACGGTTCCGATAGTACGAAATTTGATTGTGAAAATTAGCATCGAAGCGCGAATAGAGGGATATCGGAGCGCTTCGGTTAATCCCCTGCGTGACGAAAAGGCAGAGTGCTTCCATACGCGACCGCACACCGGTCGGGAGCCACTCCTCGTTCAACAGTAGAAACTCGCCGAGATTGAACTTCGAAATCCAAGCCGCAGACGAGACCCCATAGGCCCTCAGAAGACAACGAAACGTTCGCGGCAAATCCGCATGAGTTTTCGAACGATCATGAATATAATCTTTGTATTCCGCCTCATATTCGTCGAGGTCCAAAATGTATTTACGCTTTTCTGACCTACCATACCTTAAATAATGTGCGCAAAGTTCATAATTCTCGGTGAATATTGCAAGGTCTTTGTAAATCGATCTATAAGAGTCTGGGGAGAAATCATTTGGAAGTTCGCCAAAACGATCCTCCAGAAATTGAATATATTCTTTGCTGTTCCTGAAGCGGCCTTCCTGGCTTCCGTGCCGCCGGAAATGGACCTTGAGAGCGTCAATATCGGATAAATCGTTCAAATCTTTATAATAGATACTGTAAAATACCGGGTCGAACTCTTCAAGATCGCATGCATTTTTTTGACCTTCAGACGCCTTCTCTTTCGCATTCCATCTGAGACGGCTGGGTCGGCCTCTCTTGCCGAGCAAGGTATCCAAAATGAACCGCGTAACAGAACGGCGCCAAGAAAAAAACGATGGAGCTGGCAGGTCCGACGCACGGCAAGCTGTCAGGGATTTATCGAAATCGGAGGACGCCGGCACTGCAGGCAAGGTCACGACGCCGTCTCCCGCTTTCATAGCTCGATTCGGCCGCAGAAAGCCGCACGCACAGGTCCAAGGTGGTTTACCGGGCGACGCAGAACGCGATCACCGATCGGCCGACCGCCTCCCGGCCGAATACCCTTCGCATCCGTTGCGGGCGGCGCCGAAGCGTGTTTCGTCGAAGCGTACCGTTCCGCCCCTACGGCCCGATCGATCTTCGCGGATCCGACATCTTGTGGGTTGCGGGCACGCGCAGGTCTGGCTGGACCGTGCTCCTTACGAGCGACGCATGGCTTATGCAGGCCGCCAGGCTCGGCAGAACGGACGGCGGCTTCGCCCGCATCAGCGCCGAGGCGCATCTCTTCACCGTCCAGCCGGAATGCGTGGCGTGGAACCCGACATAGGGGACAGCGATACGCGTCCGGCAATCCGGGCGCAGCCCTGCGCAAGCCTGCCGATCGGCCCGTCCGACGCTCCAGGATCGGCGCCACCCCACGCTGTCCATCAGGCATCCTTGGAGCCGGCGCAGCTTCCAAAGGGAAGGGCACGGATCCGTCGCAAGACGGCGCGGTACGCAAAACGTCGAGGGTCCCAACGAGCGGTAACTCAACCGGACGCGTCCCTCGTCGGGCCATCCTGTGGCCGAAGGCCAACGCGGCGCGCGCGCCCGCCTTTGGACGGCAATCGACGAGGTGCCATCCGTAACTGCGACGAGGTTCCTGCATCCGGCCGATCCCGGCACCCCAGTGGGTGCTCAACCGGCCTGACGGCTAGGATCGATAAAGCGTCAGCGACACGTCGGTTTTTTCTCGACGATCGCCTGCGCCCAGGATCCTAGGAAGCCAAATCTTTACGATCCGATGCAATTCCTATCTCTGTCGTAGCGGTCAAGGAGGCCGGAT
>CAZZZJ010000006.1:3201-27512 GCA_964658355.1 Beijerinckiaceae bacterium | reverse complement strand
ACTCCGGCCCGCCCTGCAGGAGCGTTCCGAAGACGTGCGGCAACAACAGAGGATGAGAGCCGATCCCGTACCGCAAGCAACTCTTCGGTCAATGACGAGCAGATCCATCAGGCGGCGCTTACGACGGGCCCGTTGTCGCGAGACCCCGAGCGTGGCTCCGAGAGCTTAATCTTCCACCGGTAATGGTCTTCATCCGCGTCGAGGCGGATCTGTGGTTGTTTATCCGGCAGATGATAAAGCTTTCGTAGTGCCTTGCGCCGAAGATCGAGCGGCTGGATCCCGCTTAAGTCCCACGAAATCCCGCCGATTTGGAGACCTATGGCACGAAGTATGCGAGGCTCGCGAGGCTCACTAAGATATCGACGCGAATCGGGTCCGATGTCTCCGACGCGGGGTAAATGACGGATACGACCGTGAGCGACGACCGAAACGGCGGATTTCATCCGACCCGACAAGAAGGCTTGTAACGGAGTGGGGCGTATGCAGGCGATACCATGTTCACATAACATTGCCGTGACAGACCTTTTGTACAGACAACACAATGGTTGGCTGACGAAATGGTTGAGCAAGCAACGGTGGACCGTGATGCTTGCCGAGGACATTGCATCCGACGTGTTCCTCACGCTCCTGCAGATGCCTGCGGTCGGTGCGGTGCGCGAGCCGCGTGCCATGATGACGACGATCGCACGGCGCTTGATCTTCGATGCGCGCCGACGCAATGATCTGCAACGTGCCTACGAGACTGAGCTCGCGCTCATGCCCGAGGCTTTGGAAATCTCTGCTGAAGAACGCCTCATTGTTGTGCAGGCGCTGGAGTCGATCGACGCGATGCTGGCGACCTTGTCGCCCAAGGCCAGGACCGCGTTCCTCCTGAGCCAGGTCGACGGATTGCCATATGCCGAGATCGCTGCGGAGTTGAAAGTCTCGATCAGCATGGTGCGGAAATACGTCGCTCAAGGCTTCCGAGCTGCCTATCTGGCGAATGCGCGGGCGGGATAGGCGCAAGGAGAAACGCGGATGTCGCGTGTAGCCCAGCTCGACGATCCGCAGGCGGAGGCGGCGATCGGCTGGATGGTCGAGATGACTTCCGGTGCGATGTCGGAGGAGCAGTACCAGATCTTCGAAGCTTGGCTTCAGGCGGACCCACGCAACGAGATCGCCTGGGTCCGCTTGCAGGAAGCCCTGATGCCCTGCGGCGTAGCCGCTCGCCAGGGTCTGGACCGCGGTGTCCTGACCAATCGCCTCGTGAAACGCCAACACAATCGCCGGACATTCCTCGCCGGTCTCATCGGCACCGTCGGCGTGGGCGGGCTCGCTACGGCTGTGGCCGACCGCTTCTTGCCGTTGAGCCATCTTCTGGCGGATCGTTTCACGTTGACGGCTCAGCACGAGCGCGTGATGCTCGCGGATGGCAGCGAGCTCACGCTCGCACCTCAGACGGCCCTCGATCTGGAATATAAGGAAGGCCTTCGCGGAGTCCGCCTTCTCAGTGGCGAGGTCCTGGTACGGGTCGTCTCGCGGGCAGCGCCTTTCCAGCTCAGCGTCGACGGGATCGTCCTGCAGACCTTGTCCGGAACGTTCATGGTCGAGACCCGGACCGGAACGCAGAACGTTTCCGCCATCGAGGGCAAAGGCCGCGTCGACCGCGGCCTCGATATGGCCTATGACATCGCTCGCGGCGATCAGCTCGTCTTCTCGAGCGGTCAAGTGCGACGGCTCGCGGCGGATCTCGAGACGACGACCGCCTGGATCGAGGGGCTCCTCGTAGCCAAGAATCGGACGGTGGGTTCGATCGTCGAAGGGCTGCGCCCGTACTTTCCGGGCGTCATACGCCTCGATCCGAGGGTGACCGATATGCGGGCCACCGGCGTGTTCTCGCTGAAGAATCCGAACGATGCCTTGGATGCCCTGTCCGATGCCCTCAACCTGTCTGTCTCCCGGATCGCGCGGTATTGGGTCATGATCGGTTTGCGCGACGGGTGACATCGCATTTCGATGAAACTTGCACATCGGGATCCACTCCCGGTGCAGGTCGTGTCGTCTCATGGCGAGCGCCGTCGTCTGCCGGGCATCGCCGCTGGACCAGCATCGAGCAGGTGGCTCCGAACGCTCGACGCGGCAGCAGCCCGCTTTCACCATCGCGCCGCCCAGAACCCGTTCTTCGACGTGCGTCACGTTCGCCGAAGCCGAGATCCGACACGGACGCCGCATCGTCTCAGACGGACTGGTCCAAGACGATCATCCGCAGGTCGCGCGCGAGTTTCATGACGCGGTCCGGCGAGCTATCCCAAGCGAACATGAACCGCGCTCCGCCGCCGATGAAGGTGTAGAAGTGCCAGCCCCGCTGTCGAATCGCCTCGGTCAAGGCCGGCTCCATCTCGAGAAAGACCGCGTTGGCCTCGACCGGAAACATGAGCTCCACGCCCGGTAGGTCGCTCACGGTTTCAGCGAACAGGCGCGCGCAGGCATTGGCGTGGGCACCATTGCGCAACCAGGATCCGGTGCTCAGCATCCGAACCCACGGAGCCGACAGGAAGCGCATCTTCGAGGCGAGTTGACCAGCCTGCTTGCAGCGATAGTCGAAGTCGGCCGCGAGCGCGGGATCGAAGTAGAGGATCGCTTCGCCCACAGCCATACCGTTCTTCGTGCCACCGAAGCAGAGCACGTCCACGCCGACGCGCCAGGTGAGGTCGGCGGGCTCGCACCCCAGTCCGGCGCAAGCGTTGGCGAAGCGCGCACCATCCATGTGGAGTTTCAGGCCGAACTCGCGGCAGACCTCCGAGAGCGCCAGCAACTCCTCACGGCTGTAGATAAGTCCCGTCTCCGTCGGCTGCGTGACGGTGACGACGCGTGGCCTGGGAAAATGGATGTCTTTCCGGCCGGTCGCGAAGGCACGAACGGCATGCGGTGTCAGCTTCCCCTTCTCGGAGGCCGCCACGAGCAGTTTCGAGCCGTTGGAGAAGAATTCGGGCGCACCGCACTCGTCGGTCTCGACATGCGCGACGTCCGCGCAGATCACGCTGTGGAAAGACTGGCAGAGGGAGGCGAGGGCGAGGGAGTTCGCGGCGGTACCGTTGAAGACGAAGAACACCTCGCATTCGGTCTGGAAGAGCGATCGGAACGCATTCGCCGCCGTGGAAGTCCACGCGTCATCCCCATAAGCATGCGCGTGGCCGTCATTGGCCTCGGCCATGGCCGCCGCGGCGTCCGGGCAGATTCCCGCGTAGTTGTCGCTGGCGAACTGTTGCGCCGTATCGGTCATGGGCCGTCTATGTCCTGCTGCCCGAGGACGCGACCCGACAATGTCGTGGCTGCACGGCAGCACAGGGTGGGCATGTCACGCAGGACGGCTTCAGAACGTATCGGCCCGCGGGCTAGATTGCGTCCGCGGCTGATGTCCGCCCGGATCAGCCGCGGGCCGGATGGTGTAGCTGGAGCCGGGACCCGGCACGCTTTCCAACCCCGTGCCGACCAGCGCTTGCATGAGCGCGGCAGAGACTGTCTGCCGCCCCTGAATCGGTCCGGCCATGTGTCCAGCGGCGATCTCGGCGGGAAATGCCACGGGCGTCCCAGCGATCCGGGCGATCCGGATCACGACGCTCGCCAAGTCGCCGCGCGGGATGTCGAACGCGTGCTCGGCCACAGTCGCGGGGGCGGGATCCATATCCTGCGCCCAGGCCGACGGCGCGTGGCCTGCCGAGACCGGTGCCAGGAATGCCACCAGCATCGTGGCGCGCAAGCGCCGCTTCACAGCTCGCGAAGCGTTTCCCATCGCCACGATCCTTAAAACGTCTTTGGTCCCGCTCCGTTTGTGCATCGAGATCGAAGAAGCGTCAGCGAATGCTGAGAACAATGTCCACACTTGGCTTGAAGATCGACATGATCGTCACCGGCCGAAATCCCCTATCGACCTGGACCTGACCGAGTGCCGTGGATTGAACCGCCCTGAGTTCTTGGAGGCCCCAACTTCGGAGAGGACGGGGCCACAATGAAGCGAGCGGCGTATCCGAGGCGAAGAGCCTGTGCAGACGCCACTGCGCCTGCTGTCGAACTCGCATGCGTCGGCACGACCCGAAACCTTATGCGGACTCGCCTGGAACGTTGCGACAAGTCGGCTGCGCGAGCCGGCTCGCATCGTCGTCGCAAGCCACGGAAAGGGGTGCGAGCGGAAGGACGCCGCCGGCTTTCTCACATCGCTGGATCAGAGCCTCGATCCGGTCCAAGGCACCGGCCATGCCGGCCTTCGACGCCCAGACGCGGGCGGAGCTCGCGTGACGAAGCGCCTCGTCGGCACGGTCCGTCATGAGGAGTACCTCAGCCAGATTCTCTTCGACCTGTGCGACTTCGTGGAGCGGCGATTCCGGGCCGATCTGCCTCGCGGCGATCAGAAGCGCATCGACCGCGAGCGCTGCGAGGGTCAGGTCCGGTGGGGAAGCGAAGCGTTCCGCTTCCGACCGGCACGCCCGAAGGAGCGTTACCCCCAAAATCAGCGGCAGTTCGGGATGTTTGGGCGCGACGGCATCGACCAAGTGCCGCGCATAGGATGAAACATCCGCGCGGGCCGCGGCGACCAGCAGCGTCAACTTGCGCAGGCCCCACTCGGCTTCGAGTTCGGGGTGCGACGCGAAGGCCTCGTCGTAGGTGCGGACGGCGCCGGCGACATCTCCGGCTCTCCGGCAGCGCTCGACCTCGGCGTTCATCGCCGTCGCCTCGCGGATCTTGTGCGCGACCAGGAAGTCGCGATGTGCCTGTGACCGGGCCGCGAGGTCCCAGGTTCCATCCACCACCGCGGCGAAGGCCTCGTCGATCTCCATCGGATGTCCGATCCACGCGATCCTGCCGGCGCGATCGACGATGAATGCCGTGGGAATGCTGCTCTCATAGGCCGCCCGGCACCAATTGCGATGCATCCAGCCGAGCCCTTCCTCCGTGTCTGGAGGACGATCGATGGCGACCGTGTAGCCGATGGCATCGCCTTTCTCCTCGACGAAGGACCGGACCTTCTCGGGATCCGGCTCCCGCACCGCGACCGCGAGGACGGTCGCCTGCGGATAGGCAGCCTGCAACGCCGTGAGATGCGGGATGCTGCGCACGCAGGGCCCGCACCAGGTTGCCCAACACTCCACGACATAGACGGTGCCTGGTGCAAAGGCCGAGATCGGCGTGCCTTTCACGTACGCGGAGACGCGGATCTCCGGGGCCGGGTCTCCGACCAGCAATTCCGTTTTCGACATACCAATGAAGACCTTCCTGAAAGTCGCCGGTCCGCGACGGCGCTTCCGACGCACGGTGGGAGCCATCGATCGCGCTGGGCACCCATGATGCGATCATGACCGCGATGGCCCGACCGAAGCAGAGAACGTCGCCCGGAACAGCCGGTGCGAATCTTCTGTGCAACGAATGTCGAAAAGCGTCAGCCGAAGCGGTTCCATATCGTTTCGCCCATTCGGACGAACACGATGCATGGAGTGCGAGTCGACCTGTAAACTCGCCGGCGACCCAGGAAATTTCCAAGCTTCGAGCCTCGTGGCGAGGCGCCCGAATTATCTGCTGACGGTTTCAGGCTCTCGCCCGTCAAGCCGTGAGAAAGCTGATGAATGGGGCTGGGTGATGAATCGCGGGTTCGGCGATCGACGCGGGCGGCAGAACGCCACGATGGCGTCGGCCGCCTTTGCATTCGTGCTGGCGGGAAGCGGCCATGCCGCCCGGGCGCAGGCCGTCTACGCATTCGACGTGCCCAAAGGCGATCTTGGCGGCGTCGTGACCCGCATCGCACGTACGGCCGGCACCCCGATCGCCTTCCCGGCCGAATTGGCGGCGGGCCGGGTCGCGGGTCCGATTCGAGGAAGCAACTCAGTCCAGGCCGCCTTGGCGCAGGCGCTGGCCGGCACCGGCCTTCAAGTCGTACCGGCGTCCGGCGGCAGCCTGATGATCCGGGCCGCGGGAACCGGGCCGGCTTCGGCACTGGGCGGTGGCGATATCGCGGCCATTGACGTCACCGACGAAGCAGGTGCGAACCGCTTCGGCGATGTGGGCTTTCAGGCCGGCGATGTCGGGTCGGCGTCACGCCTCACGAACACGGCAGCCAAGGAAGTTCCGATCACCATCACGACGGTGACGTCTAAGGTCATACAGACGCAGGGCATAACGACCGCGACCGATGCCGTGCAGAACGTCGCCGGCGTTTCCGTCGGCTCCATCACCGGCGGGAAAGAGACCTTCACCATCCGCGGCTTTCAGGTCAACGACGTCACCGTCAACGGGCTGGGTGCGACCGGATTCGGCACTGCCGGTTTCACTCAGGTCCCGGTCGACGATGTCGAGCGCGTCGAAGTGCTGAAGGGGCCGACCTCGATCCTCACCGGTGCGACATCGCGCGGTGGCGGCATCAACATCGCGACGAAGAGGCCCACCGATCGCGTCATCCAGGACGCAACGGTGCGATACGGCTCGTACGGCTACAAGACGCTCGCATTCGATTTCGGCGGCCCAGTCGCCGGGACGGAGGGGTTGACCTACCGCTTCAACATATCCGGCAACAATGCGGACGAGAATTATGCCGGGTATCGCAATCTGCACGAGTATCTGATCGCTCCCTCCGTGCAATGGACGGATGGCAGCACGACTGTCCTGGCCGGCATCCGCTATACCGAGCAGCGCCGCGCGCCGATCCAATTCACTTTCGTCCCGTTGAGGGGGTTCGACCTGACGCATCCCATCATCCGCATCCCGCGCGGGACCGCCCACATAAACCCCGACCTGCATTATCAAGATCAAACGATGGCTGCTTATTCGGAGCAGTCGCACGACTTCGGAGACGTGCTAGGCACAAATTTCGTATTCAACAACAAGATACAATACGAAACATCGTCGAACGACATTAATAGCTTCAGTTGGCTGGGAACACGCCTGCCGTCGGCTCCTGCAGGATACTACAATGCCAATCAGACCAATCTCGAGTATGGATTCAATCGCCTGATCGAACAATTTGACCTGACCGGAACTTACGACGCCGGATTTGCAAAACAGACCGTCAAGTTTGGCGTCGATTACAAAACCATCGATCTCGATCAGACCACGAGGCTTTCTTCCACGAATATCAGCGTCAATCCCCTCACCGGGTCACCCCAGCAAACCCTGTATCGCCCGATCAATCCAGCGAATGCCGCATACAGTCGGATCAATGGCACCGGTCTGGGATACTATTATCTCGAAAAATTCGACACGCTCGACAACCGCCTGCACATCGTCGGACAGGTGCGCTATGACGAATATCGTTACCGCAACGGCTCCGGGATCACCGGCAACGATCGGGCGAGCGTCGCCACGCCCACAGGGATATCGTGGACGGCGGGCGGCGCCTTCGACGTGACGCCGTACTTCACCGCCTACGGAAATCGGGCGGTCGGATTCCTTCCATCATATTCGGTCAACAACCTAACCGGACGAACGGTCGAACCGGAACAGCAAGACCAGTATGAGTTCGGCGGCCGTTTTTTCCTCTTCGACAAAAAATTATCCCTCACGACCTCCTACTTCGATTTACGGGCGACGAACGTCTCGATCTGCGACCCGGTCCTGGGATGCAACTTTGTTACAGTTGTTCCCGGTCAAAGCAGCAAAGGTTTCGAGCTCGACATGCAGGGGGAGGTTTTCCCCGGACTGAATGTCATCGGCTCGTTTGCATCCACTGTCGTGAAATTCGAGAGCGCGAATTTCACGGAACCGTTTTCGGGCGTTCCCCAATACACCGCCAGCCTGTTTGGGACATACAGCTTCCAAGACGGCCCCTTACGTGGTCTGACCTTAGGCTTCGGGGCACGAGGTAATTCGAACAGCCCGACTTACAATTCCAGAAATCCGCAAGTGGTATTCAACGTGCCTGGATTTATCACCGCAGACGCAACCATAGGGTACGATATCGACCGATGGTCTCTCCAGTTCAATATTAGGAATATTACGAACAAGTATTATTATAAGCCAAGCTATGCTGCGAGTTTTATTGGCATCGGAGAAGGTAGAACATTCCTATTCGCGGCAAAATACGCATTCAATTAAATTTGAGCCGTTATTTTCCGCGTTTCCGCCTGATACCCTTCCGCTTGGATCAACGACTAAGTCCCCGCTTGTGAGACGCCGCTCCGGAATCGGGTCCATCCAAAGCGATCAGGTGAAAAACGGACTTTTTAGAAATAAAGCGACTATGGCTCGCCGACGTAAACCTATGCGTTTCATGGAATTATTTATGCTGTCATTGATAGATAAATACAGAATTTTTTGCCCATCTTCGTGAAAGCTGGAATGATTTTTCACGAAACGTCGAACAATGTCGGCCGACGGCTCAAGGTTCAGCTCGATGTTTGCGGTACAGGAACAGGAAGAGAGGGCGCCTTTCGTGCGATGGCTCGGGACACTGCTCGCAGGTGCGGGTCTTCTCCATGGCGGCCTCGCAGTCGTCGCCGAATCGGGCCTGGAGATCGCCGTCGCGCTGTTCTGCATGATGGCGGGTATCGCCACCGTCCGAGCCGTCAGGTTTCGTTTCGCACAGATCTTCATCGTCTACTTCGCGATCGAGGCGATCGGGGGTGATCTCCTGGCCATCACGCAGCACCTGGGCTTGGTGCCGGTGCAGTTGGAGACGAAGAAGCTCGCTTCGTTCATCATCACGGTCTGTGGGTTCGCGATCACCAGCTACGCCGTCACGTCCATTCCGATCATCCGCAAGATCTTCGCGATCGCCGATCGATACTTTCGCGACGATACACGGGTTGCAGTCCCGTTCCTCGGAAAAGTCGCCCTGCGGGAGGGCACGATCGGTGCCGCCATCCTGTGGGTCATCATCGCGCTTCAGCAACTCGAGGTGCTCTGGCACGTCAACATTTCCTATGCCACGGCTGCTATCTCGGACGCGATGCAAAGCTACGACCAGGACAAGTTCTGGCACGCACTTCTTGTGCAGTTTCCGTTCTATCTCGGCCCTTACATCCTCGCCTTCGTCGCGTCAGGGATCCTCGGCAGCATCCTCGGCATCCGCTGGCGTCGCTGCCTGACCGCCGATTACGAGAGCCGCTGGCTCTCCGCGCATGCGCATTACAAGATGATTGTCGCCGGTGCGTCGGTGGACAACCCGGACCAGCGCATTCAGGAGGACATCCCGCGCTTTATCGACGGCAGTCATGGCGGCCGGCTCGGGCTCTTCAACTTCTCGGTCCAATTGATCCAGCAGTTCAGTAGCCTCATCACGTTCGCGATCCTGCTCTGGCTCCTCTCCGGTAACTTCAAGATCGGCGGCTACGACGTCCCCGGTTTGTTGCTCTGGGCAACTTTCCTCTACGCTGCCCTCACGACCGCGGCGACCGCGCTGATCGGACGTTCGCTGACCGGCCTTCTCTTCGCCAACCAGCACTACGAAGCAAACTTCCGGTTCGGCCTCGCGCGACTCCGTGAATACAGCGAACAGGTCGCCCTTCTGGCCAGCGAGCCGACGGAGCGGCGGACGTTCGGCACTCAGATGAGCCTCATCATCCGAAATCTATACTCGGTGATAATCAGGCAAACGATGCTACGTACGCTAAATATATTTTTGTCAAATATCAATTCTTACCTGCCTTATGTCGTCCTCGGCGGTTTGTATTTCACCCGCGATATCACGCTCGGCACGATCACCCAGTCGATGGTCGCGTTCGGTGCAGTCAACGGCGCGCTAACGTATTTCATCTCCTACTATGTCGCGCTCGCGGATTTCGGTTCGTCGGTCAAACGTCTCACGTCTTTCGATGAAGCCATCGTTTCGGCTGGTACGGACATGATCTCGGGAAGCTTACGCGCCTCGTCCGGCGGACGGATCGAGCTGCGGGCCGTCTCGGTCTTGTTGCCGACCCGCGATCATCTGTCCGAACCGCTGACGCTGACGCTGAAGCCCGGCGAGAACGTCATCCTGACGGGTCCGTCGGGATCTGGAAAGTCGACCCTGTTCCGGTTGATCGCCGGCGTGTGGCCTTACTGGTTAGGGACCCTCGCCAAGCCTGCGGAAGCCAGCCTGATGGTTCTGCCGCAGAAACCTTACATTCCAACCGGCTCGCTCCTGCGAGCCATCTGCTACCCCGCGCCGCCGGAGGCCTACGATCGCACCGAGGTCGAGGACGTGATGCGTGCGCTCGGGCTGGACGCGCTCGTCACCGAGCTCGGCCTCGACGACAGTTGGACGCAGCGCCTCTCGGGCGGCGAGCAGCAACGGCTGGGAATCGCGCGTGCCCTGCTCGCGCGGCCGGACTGGCTGTTCCTGGACGAGGCCACCTCGGCGCAGGACTCGGCCAACGAGGACCGGATCTACGGCCTTCTGAAGACGCGGCTGCCCAACACCACGATCGTTTCAATCGCCCATAAGAGCCGCCTGGTCGCCTTCCACGATCGCCACCTTCAGGTCGACAGATCGGTGTCGGGCCGCTTCGCGCTGCATGAGCCGCTCGACGCCGGGCGGCGCATGCTGCCCCTGCCGCGCGGGGACATCGCGACGATCGCCTGATCGGGCCGGGCGAAAAGCTGTCCCCGGCCGCTGCGCCTGCCGCATTGCCACGCAATGCAGGCCTCTGCCGGCCTCGACACCGGGGCAACGTGCCGGACCTTTCCTTCCGACGACCCAACCGAACCGCGCCCCGCGCAGAATCGTCCATCCGCCCCATGCCGTCCAGAACGATCCGCTTCCGTCCGTCGTGCCAACCCATCGGCCGCGAATGGCTCACGCACGCCCTCGCCCTCATGGAGGCCGAGGGTGTCCGTAGCGCCGACACCCACCTCCTGCGTGTGCCGCTCGGCGGTCTGCCGGGCATCGAGCTCTACGTGAAGGATGAATCCGCCCATCCCACCGGCAGCCTGAAGCATCGGCTCGCCCGCTCGCTGTTTCTCTACGGCCTGTGCAACGGCTGGATCGGCCCGGCCACCACCATCGTCGAGGCCTCCAGCGGCTCGACCGCCGTGTCGGAAGCCTACTTCGCCGCACTCCTCGGCCTGCCCTTCGTCGCCGTGATGCCGTCGAGCACCGCCCCCGAGAAGGTCGCGCAGATCGCCCGCTACGGGGGACGCAGCCATTTCGTGGACGATCCCGGCGCCGTCTATGCGGAGGCCGCGCAGATCGCGGCCGAGACCGGCGGCCATTTCATGGACCAGTTCACCCATGCCGAGCGGGCGACCGATTGGCGGGGCAACAACAACATCGCCCAGTCGATCTTCGACCAGATGGCACGGGAGCGCTTTCCGGTGCCGGCCTGGATCGTCGTGGGTGCGGGCACGGGCGGCACCTCCGCGACCATCGGGCGCTTCATTCGCCTGCGCAGTTACGCCACCCGCCTGTGCCTGGCCGACCCGGAGGCCTCGGTGTTCCATCGACACCTTACAAACCCGGGCATCGTGACGGCCTGCGGACCCGGTTCGGTGGTCGAAGGTGTCGGCCGGGCTCGGATCGAACCGTCCTTCCTGCCGCAGCTCATCGACCATGCGGTCGCGGTGCCGGACGGCGCCAGCCTTGGGGCCGCCCGTGCCCTGACCGACGTGCTCGACCGCTCCTGCGGCGGCTCGACGGGGGCCAACCTCTGGGCGGCTGCGCAGGTAATCACGGCGATGGCAGCGCACGGCGAAGTCGGCTCGGTGGTCACGCTCCTGTGCGACTCGGGCGAGCGTTACCGCAGCACCCATCTCGACGATGCGTGGATCCGTGCCCGCGGCCTCGACGTGCAGTCCCCCATGCGGGCGATGGCGGCATTCCTGCGGGCCGGGACGCCGCTCGACCCCGTCGAAACGTCCGGCTTGGGAAACGGCCGGTAAGCGGTCCGGACGTCACGATCCGTTCCGACGCCGCGAGCCCGCCCGCGTTCTACGAGGACGGGCTGGCGATATTGATCGGCGTCGGGCCGATGGCTCTGTTCCGCCATACCACGAGTCTCGGCGGCGTCAGTTCCATGTTTTTCTACATGCAGGAACACCATGGCATTCGCGCCGGATAGCTTCTGCTCGTTTTCGACGCCACGCTCCTTCTCGCCGCCGCGACTCGGCTGCCGGTGCGAAACCTCGCCCTCACGATCATCGGCGCGCTCGTGATGAACGGCGTGCTGATCGCCGACCATCGCTCGGGCCGCTACGTCGGAGTCCCATGTCGGGCTCTGGGATACGATCTGCTCGATGGTCAAAATCTGGTTTCTCGAAGTGTCGTTTTTCAAACCTCGTCCCACAGACTTTACGGAAACCGTAATCGTCACCGTCACCGAGGCCCAGACGCGATGCAGCTACCGATGCGCTTATCCGCCAAGGTTCGGCAGGCCCGCAGGGCGAAGATCGTCGCTCGGGCTTCGCTTCTTGCATTTCTCCTCGGAGCGCTCGCGCCGTTCGCCGCATTCGCACAGGACGCGCCGCCGCCGATTTCTGTGGCAGCTCCCGTGGCGGAAGCCCGACCCGTCGGGACGGACACCAAGCCGGAGCCCGCATCGGACGTTGCGGCGGAGGCGACGAAGGCGGACCTGCCGCCCTCCGGAGCCAAGAATCAGCACGATCTCACCCCGATGAGCATGTTCCTGGCGGCCGATCCGATCGTGCAGGGTGTGATGGTCCTCCTCTCCGCCGCCTCGGTGGCGACCTGGACGATCTTCCTGATGAAGGGCATCGGCGTGCTGCTGGCCAAGCGCCGCATGCGCACGTCCATCGCCGCGATCCATACGGCGGCGTCGCTGACGGACGCGAGCGTCAGCGTCGGCCCGGGCGTCGCGCGGCGTCTCTTGTCCGAGACCGAGCGGGAGATGGCGCTTTCGCACGGGCTGCCCAGCGAGGGCATCAAGGATCGCGTCGAGATCGCTCTTCAGCGCATCGAGGCAGCCTCCGCACGCAGCATGGCCGTCGGCATCGGCGTTCTGGCCACGATCGGGTCGATCGGCCCCTTCGTCGGGCTGTTCGGCACCGTCTGGGGCATCATGCGCAGCTTCATCGGCATCGCCCAATCGAACACCACCAACCTTGCCGTGGTCGCTCCCGGCATCGCCGAGGCGCTCCTCGCCACCGGCATCGGCCTCGTCGCGGCGATTCCCGCCGTCGTGATCTACAATGCGCTCACGCGCTCGATCTGCGCCTACCGCATCATGACCGGGGATGCCGTCGCCCTGATCTTGCGTCACCTCTCGCGCGAACTCGACCGCCGCGAGTTCGGCTCCTTCGCCCTGAAGCGCGACGACGCGCGCCTCGCGGCAGAGTGAGATCATGGCCACACGACTCGGATCGGACCATTCCGACGATCTCGCCGAGAACGCCGACATCAACATCACGCCGTTCATCGACGTGATCCTCGTCTTGCTGATCATCTTCATGGTGGCGGCCCCCCTCTCGACCGTCGATGTCGCCGTCGAGCTTCCGACTTCGTCGGCTCCGGTGCAGCCGCGGCCCGAGAAGCCGATCTTCGTCAGCGTGAAATCGGATCTCACGGTGGCGCTCGGCGAGGAGACCGTCGCGCGGCCGGCCCTCGGCACGGCCCTCGATGCGGCCTCAAAGGGAAACAAGGACGAGCGCATCTTCCTTCGGGCCGACAAGGGTGTCCCCTACGGCGAACTCATGCAGGTGATGAACCTGCTGCGCTCGTCCGGCTATCTCAAGGTCGGCCTCGTTGGTCTCGAAGACACGTCGGCCGGGGGGCAACCTTGATCCGCCCGCCGCCGGGGAGCTTTCAGACGGCGAGGGATGCGATGCGCCCGCATGACGACGGCCCGTCGCCCGGCACACGGGCCCTGATCTGGATTGCGACGGCAATCGTTGCGCTCGGGCTGCACGTGAGCATGTACCTCCTGGCGAGCCATGGACGCGGCGGCCTGCCGGAGGCCCCGCCCCCGCCCCCGGCGGCAGTGATGATCAACATGTCCCCGATCGCCATGTCGGCGAAGTCCGAGGTCGACAACGCGGCCGACGGGCCGGAGGCGACCGAGACCAAGCCGGTCGAGGCGGCCGAACCGGAAGAGGCCCCGCCGCCGCCAGCGCCCGAACCGGTGGTCGCAGTCCCGCCGCCACCGCCGAACGTGAAGCCACAGGCCGCACTGCCGCAGACACCACCGAAAATGGAGGTGCCGAAGCCAGAGAAGCCGCCCGAGAAACCGGTCAAGAAGCCGGTCGAGAAGGAGGTGCCGAAGAAGCGCATCGACAGGAAGGACAAGCCGCAAGTCTCCTCCAAGAGCGGCGGCGGTCCGAAATCGAACCGCAACGATGCGGTCACCGCAGCCTCGGCCTCGGGTTCCGCCGTCAGCGAGATCTCGCGCACAAGCTGGCTCGGTGAACTGCGGAGCAAGATTTCGCGGGCGATTCACAAGCAGCGAGTGCCGACCGGCACAGTCGCCCTGGCCATGGTGAACGTGACGATCGGCGCCACCGGCGCAATTTCCAGTGCGCGCCTCGTCACGTCGTCGGGCATCCCGGCGCTCGATGCCGAGGCAGTCGCGGTGATGTATCGCGCCTCTCCCTATCCGCCTCCGCCCGGCGGCAGGGTCACCACCCTGACCATCCCCGTCAAATGACGTCGCGCCGCATGTTCGGCGGCCGCGTCCGAGCGCGCCGGCTTTCCGAATCAGCCGGAACGCCCGCTTCAGATACGAAGAGACGAAAGAACGGATCCATCATGGCCCTATCCGCCACCATGCGGCGCGACCCGTCGGTCGAGCTGCGCGAAGCAGCGTCGTCTCCCGGTTCCGTCGTCTCCCACCGCCTCGACAACGGCCTGGAGATCTTCGTCATCCCGGACCGACGGAGTCCGGTCGTGACCCACATGGTCTGGTATCGCAACGGCTCGGCCGACGACCCGCCGGGCCAGTCGGGGGTCGCGCACTTTCTCGAACACCTGATGTTCAAGAGCACCGAGAACCATCCGGCCGGCTATTTCAGCGCCATCCTGGCCGCCGTCGGCGGAAGGGAGAACGCCTTCACCTCCCACGACGTCACCGCCTATCACCAGCGCGTACCGAAGGAACACCTCGCGACCTGCATGGCCTACGAGGCCGACCGGATGCGGAACCTCCGCCTCACCGATGCGATCGTGGCGTCCGAGCGGGACGTGATCCTGGCCGAGCGCGGAATGATTCTCGATTCGCAGCCCGCACGATTGTTGCAGGAAGCCGTCGAGGCAGCCGCCTTCCCGGCTCATCCTTCGGGACGGCCGATCATCGGATGGCGCCACGAAATCGAGGCCCTGAGCCGCGAGGACGCCCTCGCCTATTATCGTCGTTTCTACACGCCGGAGAACGCCATCCTCGTCGTCGCGGGCGATGCCGCGCCGGATGACGTCATCGCCAAGGCACGGACGGCCTATGGTGACATCCCCGCCTCCGGCACTGTGCCGAAGCGCCGGCGCATCCAGGATCCGCCGCTCCGGATGCACCGGCAGATCACCCTCGACGACGCTTCCATCCGCCAGCCCCAGCTGCTGCGGATGCATGCCGTGCCGTCCTACTGCACGGCCGCGCCCGGAGAGGCGGAGGCGCTCGAAGTGCTCGCCTTCCTGCTGGCCGGAGATGCCACCTCCGTTCTCCGCACCCGCCTTGTGATAGAAGGCGGCTACGCGACCGCGGTTGGCATCGCGTACCACGACACCGCCATCGATCGCTCTCGCTTCCTGATCAGTGCCACCCCAGCACCGGGTATGTCGCCCCAGGATCTCGAGAAGCGGCTGGAAGAGGTCCTCGGGCAACTCCTCGAGACAGGCTTCGACACGGCATCGATCGAACGGGCCAAGACCCAGCTCGTGGCCGGTGCCCTCTACGGACGCGACAGCCAAGTCGATCTCGCCAACTGGTACGGCATGGCTCTGGCCTGCGGCCTGACGCTCGCGGATATCGCCGCGTGGCCGCAGCGAATCGGTGCGGTCACGTCCGACGCCCTGCATGATGCGCTGCTGTTGCTCGACAGGCGCGGTGCCGTGTCGGGTTACCTGCTCGAAACCGCCGCCGCGCCGCGCGACACCGCGGAGCTGGCCCGATGACGGTCCGCATCACCCCGCCCGTCGAGTCCGAAGGCTTCGCCGAGCGGATTCAGGAGGTCCGCAGTCCTGGCGGCATCGAAGCGTGGCTGATCGAGGACCACACCCTCCCGTTTCTGTCGATGGCCTTCGGCTTCCGGGGCGGCGCAGCCCTCGACCCGATCGGCCGAGCCGGCACGGCGCGGATGCTCGCCGACCTGCTGACGGAGAGTGCGGGCGCGCAAGACGAGGGGGCCTTCCGACGCGCCTTGGGCGACAAGGCCATACGTCTGTTCTTCTCGACGCAGGGCGATGCCTTGCACGGCCGTCTGCAGACCCTGACGCAGTACACCGACCGCGCCTTCGAACTCCTCGGCGTCGCACTCCGGGGACCGCCGTTCGTCCCCGCCGCCGTAGCGCGCACGCGCGCGGCCGCGGCGGCCCAGGTGCGCAACAATCTCGCCAACTCCGACCGCGTCGCGATCCGGTCGTTCTTCGCACACGGCTTTCCGGATCACGCCTACGGCCGGCCGATCGAGGGGGATCTCGACACGCTCGAAGCGATCACCGTCGCCGACATCATCGGCCTGCACGCACGTATGATCACGCGGGGCAATCTCCGGGTCGCCGTCGTCGGCGCGATCGGCGCGGGGGAATTAGGGGGTGCCCTCGACCGGGCCTGCGCCGCGCTGCCGCGCGGGGCTGCCTCCTCGACACCGAACACAAGCCTTTCGGGCCTCGGCGCCCGGATCGTCAGCCGCCGCGACGTTCCGCAATCCACGATCTATTTCGGCCGACCGGGGATCGTGCGAAGCGACCCCGATTTCATGGCGGCGATGGTCGCGAACCATTGTCTCGGCGGCAGCCAAGGAACGTCGCGCCTGTTCAAGGAAGCGCGAGAGAAGCGCGGCCTGTGTTACGCCGTCTGGACGGCCCTGCACGCCACCGTCGGCGCCTGCACGTTCATAGGATCGACCTCGACCCCCAACGCCCGGGTCGGGGACATGCTCGACCTCATCGCGATGGAGATCGCGCGGTTGGTGCGCGACGGAACCGGGCTGGACGAACTCGAGAAGGCGAAGAGCTACCTGGTCGGCTCGCACCTACTGAAGCTCGATTCGTCGGCCGCGATCGCGTCCCTGCTGCTGGACATGCAGTTCGCGGGCCGCGACCGGGCCTGGCTCGACCAACGCAACGAACAAATCGCGGCGGTGACGCAGGCGGATGTGGCCAGGGCGATGCGGCGCCTCGTCGGCGACGGATCGATGTTAATCGCCATCGCCGGCGACCCGCCCCTCGCCCGATCGGAGGCCGCTTCGATCACGGGAATGTCGCTGCCATGATCAGGGCGTGCATTGCCGACGGCACGGGGAAAAGGATGGATATGACATCATGAAGACGATCATGCCGACACTGTCTATCGCGCTGATACTGGCGTTTCCGAGCCTCGCCGCCGCGCAGTCGCTGACGGGGCGGGGGCCTCAGGCGATTGCCGGCGACCCCGAGCAGCGCCTCGCTCCCGGCCTGGGTTTGGCGAGCGGAGGACCGAGGTTGCCGACCGCACCCATCGGCGAGGATGCCCCTGGCGCGAGAAGTCGGCCGCCGCGGTCGGAGAAGGCGATCGGCCCGGACCTGACGGCCTACATCTTCGCGCCGATCGAGGTGATCGTGACCCCGATCAACGACGGTGTTCACGGCTTCGATGCGCTCATTGCCCCCATCAACGACGTGCTTCAACCGATCGTCGGCCCCCTGAACCTGGGATCGCCCCAGCCTGCCGAGACGGTTATCGTGCCTCCTCCCCCGAGGATCGGCCCACGTAAGTAGGCGGCAATGCCAGCGCCCCGACCGGCCGATTTCGGACGGACCGGACTGATCGAGAGGATCAGTCCGGTCCGAAGGATCTGAGCGCTAAGCGAGGCCGGAAGAGGAGTCCGCAAAACACGGTTCTGACGCTGCCTCGGATCGGGGTCCTGACGGCGCAGGGCAGGAGCCTGGCGCTGACCTGAAGGAGGCGGATCACACCGGCTGTGAGCTGTGTCCGCCGCCACGCGACATGGCCCAGATCCAATCGTCCCCCGTTCAGCGAGAATTCCCGCCTCGGCAAGTGCACGCGACTCGGAGCACGGGCGCCATCCGTTACCGATCACCGTCGATCGATGTTAAATCTCGTAGCCAAGGCGATCCACGAGAGGGCGAAGGATCGGCATCGCGGGCTCCAGATGGCGGAGATAATGTCGGTAGCGATAGCGAGACCGGCCATAGAGTTTCTCCGTCACCTGAGCATAACTGGCCGTGCGAGCATAGCGGGGGTTGCTTTCTTGCTGCAGCACCGATGGGTCGAAGGGGACATCGAGGAATTCGAAGACCCGGCGAACCGTCGCCTCCTGATCGTCGACCATGTCCTCGTAGCGGACAGGGAGATAGTTGAGGTCCATCTCCGCGCGATAATGCGCCACGAGATCGGCCGACAGCACGAGATGCGTGGCGGCGGACTCCAGGGCCGAGCCGCAGAAGGCGCCATGCGTAAACAGGTTCGACATGGCCGAGACCATGATGTCGAGCGGGTGACGGATCAGGTGCAGGAGGGGCGCCTTGGGAAAGAGCAGCGCGATGAGCCCGAGATGCATCTCGTTCAGCGGCATCTTGTCGGTGAAGTGGTCCGCGCCTTCGCGGAGGACCCCGAGCTGGCGGGCACGCAGCAGATAGTGGTCGCGCAGCACATCCAGGCTCTCGCGTCGATCTCCCATCCACAACTCGGTCAGCGATCCCGGATAGTCCCACGGACTGTCGAGCATCCGCGGCATCGCCGCGGCGATCTCGTGGATCAGCGGCAACTCGTCGCCTGCGGATATGCCGGACGTCGCCGTGAGCGTCTGTTCGAGAAGCGTCGTCCCCGAGCGGGGGAAACCGAGGATGAAGACCGGTTGCGGCACGTCCGAGCGGATGCCGGCTCGCGGTAGCAGCGCGAGGCGCTCGCGGGTGAAGAAGGACTTCAGCCTGTCGGCGTCCGCCCGACAGTCTTCGGCCGGGTAGGTTTGGCCGGACAGCACGCGAAACGCCTGCTTGCCGCCCTCGAAATCGGCCCACGCCTCGTCGTAGCGCTCCATCCGGTCGAGAAGGCGTCCGCGTTCCAGTCGTTCGATCGGTCGCAAAGGCCGCGCTTGGGCGGCGCCGTCAAGCAACGTCAGCGCCGCTTTGTAGCGCTTCTGCCGACCGAGAACGGCGGCACGTGCGAGCGTGGAAGCGGGACCTGGCGGCTCGAGGCGGTCCAACCCGTCGAGGATGTGCAGGGCTGCATCCAGTTGACGGTCCGCCTCCTCCATCTGCGCCCAGGCCAGCAAGGTCTGCCGGGTGCCCGGCGCAAGCATGTCCGCCTCGCGATAGAGGGACCGCGCCTCCGGAATGCGGCCCTGGTTTTTCAGGCAGGTCGCCAGGTTGGCGAGGACGAGCGGGATGCGCCGGCCCGACAACTCGAGGGCGCGGCGGCAATGGTACTCGCCGATGACGGGCCGATGCGCCTCCGTCATCACCATGCCCATCAGGTTATGGGCTTGGGGGTTCGCGGGCGCGAGGCGGACGGCTTGCCGCGCGTGGCGTTCCGCCGTCCCGACATTCCCGCGCTTCAGTTCCAACAGCGCGAGCTTGTTGCTCGGCCAGAAGTTGTGGGGTTCGACCTGCGATAGACGCTCGATGAGCGATATGGCCGCTCGGCGATTGTCTGCGTCAAAATGGATCTCGCCGAGCGTCGCTAGCGCGAGCGGCGACCGTGGGGCACGTTCCAGTACGGCGGCGCTCAGGCGTTGCGCCTCCGCACGATCGCCTCTCTGCAAGGCTTCCGCCGCCCGTTGCGCCTCGGACTCCAGTTCGGGAGCGACGGGATCGGTGTCCGGCGCGAGCGCGCAGCAATTGGAAGGGGTCAGGCCGCTGCCGCACTCGCAGTGGATCTGGATCATCGTGCCCAACTTCCTCATGAGGTCGGTCGTTCGCGCCGCAACCCGATCGAGGCGGCAACGATGGCGGCCGGGTCGGCGTTTCGGTGTCTGGCGTCACCAGCCATGATCAGCACCGTGCCATCACCGCCGCCATGCGGCGCTGCCGGTCCAGGATCGTTCGCAAGTGAGTGACCGCCATGCTCTGAAGATCCAACAGCGCACGCGGATCCTCCTCGGTATCGCGGCGCATCGAGACGTAAAATTCGAACCCGCCGGGCTCTGAGCCACCGATCTGATTCAGGACGAATGGGAACAGGCCGAGCCGCATCGCCGCCTCGACCGTAGCGAGGAACGACAGCGGGGTGAAAACCCAGCAGTGACAATTCGCGTAGCCGTCCGGGTCGAGCGCCTCTCGAGCGCGGTGCAGCGCGATCTCAAGCGCGGCATCTCCACAGAAGCGCGGGGCCTGCACGGCATCGTCGCCACCCCAGATCTGTTCGGATGCCACGGCACGCGCCTCGTAGGCGTGGGCGAAGATCTGTCGTGGGCTGGGGCGCGTGTAGGCGAGGAGATCGGCCTCGACCAATTCGGCGATCGTGCTGTCGGTGCGTGCCGCATCGAACATGAATCGCTTGTCGGGCAGAGCGATATTGAGCACGCCGCCCGGACGCAAAACCGCATGGATTCCACGGAACCAGCCGAGGAGGTTTGGGACGTACTGTGCGACCTGCGCGGCGATGGCGAAATCGTAGCCCGTTTGCCCGAGAATCTCGGCGAGGGAGCCCGAGCCCGCCCAGGCGTAATCGACAGATACCGCGCCGGGAAGCTCGGCATACGCCCCTGTCTCGTGGTCGATGTAGGCGACCCGAAGGCCTTCCGGCAGCGGTGTCGGATTGTCGGCGGCCCCGAACTCCAAGCCTCGACCCCTGGGCAGCCCGACATCATGAGTGAGCCGCGCAAGTCGTCGGTCGGTGGCCCGGCGTGCCAGGAACGCGTCCAGTGAAAGGGGCCCGGCCTGCGTGACGTCCGTGTCGGGATCGTTGAGCATGCCGAGCCCCTCGCCTCAAGCTGCGAGGCAGGCGAGTGCGTGAGCCTCGCTCCAGGCGCATTGGCCTGCGAGGTCGGCAGCGAAGACGGCGTCGAGGCGTGCACGTTCGGCGTCGACGAGGGGGCCATCCAGTGCCACCGGGCGGCAGCGTCCCGACAGGCCGGGCGCGATGTAGTCCGGGTTGTGGAGGGCGTGATCGGAAGCCTCCTCGAAGAAGGCACGGGTGCCGAACTCCAGGTAGCTCTCCGCCGGGAGGCCTTCGGCCAGCAGGATGTCGTGGCTGTCGAGTTCGACGTGCCAGTAGGTGACCGCCCGGCTCGCGACCCGGTCGATCGTGGTACCGTTGATCAGGCACATCACCGGCACGAGCACCCCGCCGGCCTGGTCGGCGTCGGCGCCGACGAGAACGGGATGGCCGGGCGAAAGGGTGAGGTCGCGGGCCGGAAGTCCCGGTCCGAAGGCGTGGGCGCGCACGCGCACGGGATGTTGGCCGGCATCGAGGGTTTCGCCGTCGAGGTGACGATGGCCGATCCAGGTGATCGGGCGCAGCGCGCCGGAGGCGGTCACGGCGAGGTCGCCTACGCGCAGATCCTCGACCGCCACATCGCCGCAGGACGTGCGGATCAGCGTGCCGGGGCCGAAACACAGCGCGAATGGGCTCTTGTCCACCGTTACGCTCGCGCCGGCGGCATATGCATTATTGGAATACAGAAAGTAGGTCGGCTTGGCACTATTTGAGACAGCAATGATCTTCGTCTTGTCCGAAGTTTCGCCGATGTAAGTCCGGCTGAAATCTCTTGTGCCGTTGTTGCCCGTAAATCCGTCGTTCACGACGTCACCCAACTGGGTCGTGCTGTCGGTTTTTCCCGGGTCGGCGGTGTCGGTAAGCGTAAAGGTCCCGGTGTAGCTCGCGCTTGACGCGGTATATCTACCGGTTGTGTCTCCCTTGGCCAGAAGGGTTCGTTGCGTGAACGTTACGGAGGGTGAAGACCCAGACGACATGATGACAGCCCCTTATCTAATATTTTCAATTCGACAGATCGTTCAGGCATATTCATCGACGGATTTCCGCCGAAAAAGCGCGCCGGCTGCAAACGTTGTGCTATGACCCGAATGCGATCCTAGACTTCGCATCGACAGACGAACTTTCGTCTGTGTAATTGGCGAGATACGTCCATGGGATAGCCTCGCTCCAGGCGCATTGACCTGCGAGGTCGGCAGCGAAGACGGCGTCGAGGCGTGCACGTTCGGCGTCGACGAGGGGGCCATCCAGTGCCACCGGGCGGCAGCGTCCCGACAGGCCGGGCGCGATGTAGTCCGGGTTGTGGAGGGCGTGATCGGAAGCCTCCTCGAAGAAGGCACGGGTGCCGAACTCCAGGTAGCTCTCCGCCGGGAGGCCTTCGGCCAGCAGGATGTCGTGGCTGTCGAGTTCGACGTGCCAGTAGGTGACCGCCCGGCTCGCGACCCGGTCGATCGTGGTACCGTTGATCAGGCACATCACCGGCACGAGCACCCCGCCGGCCTGGTCGGCGTCGGCGCCGACGAGAACGGGATGGCCGGGCGAAAGGGTGAGGTCGCGGGCCGGAAGTCCCGGTCCGAAGGCGTGGGCGCGCACGCGCACGGGATGTTGGCCGGCATCGAGGGTTTCGCCGTCGAGGTGACGATGGCCGATCCAGGTGATCGGGCGCAGCGCGCCGGAGGCGGTCACGGCGAGGTCGCCTACGCGCAGATCCTCGACCGCCACATCGCCGCAGGACGTGCGGATCAGCGTGCCGGGGCCGAAACACAGCGCGAATGGGCTCCGATCGGTATTGAGCGTCTGATTGAAACTATAAGCGTTATTTGAGTACAGAACGTAACTGGTTTTATTGTTTTTATTGATAAAAGTTCCTATCAATCCCTGCTTGTTTGACGTCTCACCATAATAAGTCAACGTTCGATTTGGGGAGTCTCTAAAAGACGCTGT
Source organism: Beijerinckiaceae bacterium (assembly GCA_964658355.1). Classification (GTDB taxonomy): domain Bacteria; phylum Pseudomonadota; class Alphaproteobacteria; order Rhizobiales; family Beijerinckiaceae; genus Methylobacterium. Next base: position 4,593 of record CAZZZJ010000006.1, on the reverse strand, counting down.
GTTCAAAGCGACAAACTTATCACCCGAAATGTCTCCGAGGATGGCCGTGTTGTCCGATGGCCCGTCGGCATTGTCTGTGATCGTATAGTTTCCAGGGCCGGCAGCGTAGACGTAGAATTGCCCCGGCGTCCCGGTCGACTTTAGAGAGGCGCTTTGCGTGTAGGTTTTCGTCGCCATGACAGAAGCTCCGCGTTCAATTCCGGCGGGATCTCTGCGGAAACGCAGTCACCGCACCAGGATTCTTGTTGCTCCGGTAGCCCTGCGGCGTGCCGGCCCCGTCGGCGATCCCTGTATTCGGAGCGCTTATGGAAGCTGTCGAACGAAGAGCAAAAAACGATACCGGATCGCGAAAACTTTTTGTCGGCCCCGCTCGACCGGACGAGCGTGCGTTACGGCATGCAACTTCGGTTCTTCCGCACTTCCGGTGCTGCGTGCGCCCCCCTGGGGCTTCCAGCAGGCTGTTTGGCTGAGTTCATGCAGCCAAGGTTCGCGCCTCGGCCTGTGAAAACATAGGAGCGCGCTTGCGACCTGGCTTGAAAGAGGACGTCGATCACGTCGTGCCCAACCAGCTTGCGGAAGACGCGGGCCGGCGCGGCGATGCGGCGTACCTCGTCCGGTGGCACCTGCGCGACGGCGAGGTCACGATCCGCACGAGAAGATCGGCAGAATAGCGATCGCGCCCGCCCTCGCGCCGCTCGCGGCCTCAATCGCGACCGCACCGATCGAGGAACGCACCGTCATCGCGGCCGAGCGGAGCTGACCTTCACACAGGCATCTTTTGGAAAGCGGTTCGGCGAAACCTATCGTGCCGAGGAATGCCCCGTTGCCGCGCGAGGCGGGCGCCTCCCCGCATCCGCCCCCGTGGCGCAGATCGACACGCTGTTCGCTTGGTCCGACGGCAGCCGCGAAAGCGCGGTCTGCGCCCGCAACGCCGCCAAGCCGAAATAACTCGTCGCGAAAAAAATCCCGCACCGGGTGCCCGGGTGCGGGATGCGAACCTAAAAGTCGCGTCAGGACAACAACTTAGTTAGGCATTGGTGCCCAGGAAAGGACTCGAACCTTCACCTCTTGCAAGACTGGTACCTGAAACCAGCGCGTCTACCAATTCCGCCACCTGGGCCTGCCGGCGCGCTCGGCACCGACGAGGGCTCGTTTAGGGGGTGGCATCCGTCGCGTCAATCGGGATTTGCGCATTGCCTCGCTTCACGAACGGGGGCGTACGTCAGGCTGGCGCCGTCTCCGCGTCCTCGCCGGCGCCACTTCGCGCGGCATCGTGCGGTCTGAGGCGCCTCAAATGTCGGGCGCCGGTTCGCGGTCTTCGACTTCGGACGCCGTGGAACGGCTCCTTCGGCGGTCGAGCAGCGATCGTCCGAGCGCGCGGAACGGGGCGGC
>CAZZZJ010000006.1:0-3101 GCA_964658355.1 Beijerinckiaceae bacterium | reverse complement strand
AACGGCTCCTTCGGCGGTCGAGCAGCGATCGTCCGAGCGCGCGGAACGGGGCGGCAAGGCGCCGGGCGTCCTCGGCGCGTTCCATGAAACGCTCGCCGTTGCGGATCTCCTTGTCGAGGCGGGCCATGGTCCGGGCAAGGGCCGGGTCGTCGTCCTGCAGCCAGGTCTCGACGACGCGGGCGAAGGCGATGACGACACCCTGGAGCTTGAGCCGACCGAGCGGACCCTCCGTGTCGATCCCGGCCGCCGCCAGCATGTAGCGGTGCGAGTTGAGGGCGACGCCGTTCAGGGCCATCATCGAGAGCGGGTCGCCACGCAGCGCGTAGGAGATGCGCCGCAACGCCGGCTTGTATGGGGTCATCGCATCGAGCCGGCGCATCAGCACGTCGAACAGGCGCTCGCGCGTCGGCTCCTCGGCGAGGTCGGTGCCATCCTCCGCCAGCACCTTGCGGTCGATGATCCGGGCGAGGCCGCCGAGCACGGCGCCTTTTGAGGGAAACAGGTCGCGCAATTCAAGGAGACTGAGATTCGCCTCGCGGGCGATGTCGCCGATCTCGATGTCGTTCCAGGGTTGCTCGGCCGCGAGCCGCATCAGCGCCTCGACCGCGGCCTCGCGCGGGGGCAGCTTCGACCCCTCGTGGTCGGGGCCGGGCGCGGCGGCCTTGCGGCCTTTCCTCGGCGAGCCTGCTGTCTCGGTCATGCGGCCTGCTCCTGGCTCGTTCTGCACGCCGCCCTCGGGCACTGCGGGCATCGGGATTGCGACCGACACGGCAACGGGCGGTCCTGTCTCGTTACCTATGTAGGGACGTGGATCGACGAGGGCAGTGCCTTTGTGCGCGCTTGCCGCACGGAGGTGGCGGTCCGATCCGCGTCTCGACCGATGCATGACCTAATCGGATCTCTCGCCCGGCCACGCCAGGAGCGCGGGATCGACCGCGCGTCGCACCGAAGACCCATCAGGGTACGACGGCCGACCGTCGTGTGCGGGAACGGTAGGTGGCCGTAGACCACGACGGGAAAGAACCAGTATTCGTCACGGTGTGGCGATGACATCGGACCGACACGGGGAAAGCATGCGGATCGTTTGGGCCGTGCTCGTCCTCGCAGCGCTCCTCGCTCCGGCGGCGCGCGCCCAAGAGGCCGCCGCGGTCGCTCGGGACCTCGCGCCGACCGGCACGCTCCGCGCGGCGATCAACCTCGGCAATGCGGTGCTGGCCCGCCGGGATGCAGACGGCGTGGTCTCCGGCGTCTCGGTCGACCTCGCTCGCGCCCTGGCCGCGCGGATCGACGTCCCCCTGTCGCTCGTCACCTACGACAGCGCCGGCGCCGTCTCGAATGCGGTCGGAAGCGGCGCCTGGGACATCTGCTTCCTCGCCGTCGACCCGAAGCGCGCCGAGGGCATCGCCTTCACCGCCCCCTACGTGGTGATCGAGGGCAGCTACCTGGTGCCCACCGATTCACCGATCCGCTCGATGGACGACGTCGATCGCGCCGGCATCCGCATCGCCGTCGGCAAAGGCAGCGCGTACGACCTCTACCTATCTCGCATGATCGCCCACGCCACGATCGAACGCGCCGCGACATCGCCCGCGGCAATCGCGCTGTTCGCGGGATCCGGCCTGGAGGTCGCGGCCAACGTCCGCCAGCCGCTCGAAGCCTACGCGGCCGCGCATCCCGAGGTGCGGCTGCTGCCGGGCCGTTTCATGGAGATCGCCCAGGCGATGGGCGTAACGAAGGAGCGGCTTGCGGGTGCGGCCTATCTTCGCCGCTTCGTCGAGGCGAAGAAGGCCGACGGGTTCGTGGCGAGATCCTTGAAGGCGAACGGGCAAGAGGCGACGGTGGCGCCTGCGGAGTGAGGCGAAGCAATCCTTCGCCCTTCGCATCGAAACGTCGAAGCGCGATCGACGATCCGCCGCTTCAATCCCCTACTCGGCCGCCACCCGAGGCGGCCTCTGATAGCTCCGTCCGTCGTTTGCCGGATGCCCCGAATGGGCCGACGTCGCGTCTTCCGGCTCGTCTCGCTCGCCGACGAAGCGGGAGAAGATCCGCGTGATCTGTCGAGAGAGATCGTCCATCAGCACGAAGATCGCCGGAACGAAGACCAGCGACAGGCCCGTGGAGACGATGAGGCCGCCGATCACCGCGATCGCCATCGGTGCGCGGAACTCGCCGCCGATGCCGAGCGCCATGGCCGAGGGCACCATGCCGGCGGCCATGGCGATGGTGGTCATCACGATCGGCCGCGCGCGCTTGCGCCCGGCGTCGATGATCGCGGTGGAACGGTCGACGCCGCGGGCCATCTCCTCGACGGCGAAATCGACGAGCATGATCGCGTTCTTGGTCACCACGCCCATCAGCATGAGAATGCCGATGACGACGGGCATCGAGATCGGCTTGTGAAACACCAGGAGCCCGAGGATCGCACCGCCGATCGAGAGCGGCAGCGAGAACAGGATCGTCATCGGCTGCAGGAACGATCCGAACAGCAGGATCAGCACGCCGAACACCATCATCAGCCCGGCGCCCATGGCCAGCGCGAACCCGGAGAAGACCTCGCCCATCACCTCCGCGTCGCCGGTCTGGCTGATGGTGATGCCCGGCGGCAGCGCCTTGGCGGTCGGCAGGCGCATGACCTGGTCGATCAGCGATCCGAGTGCGTCCGAGCCCTGCATGTCGCCTTCGAGCGCCACGCGGATCGCGCGGTCGTAGCGGTCGATCGCCGTCGGACCCTGGCCAAGGGAGATGTCGGCCACCGTCGAGAGCGGCACCGCGGCACCGCCCTTCACCGGAACCTTGAGGGTCTCGAGCTGGGCGAGGTCGCCGCGCAAGGTCTCGGGCAGCTGTACGCGGATCGGCACCTGCCGGTCCTTGGCGTTGAACTTGGCGAGGTTGGCGCCGATGTCGCCGATGGTGCCGACGCGGACCGTCTCGGCGATCAGGTCGGTCGAGACGCCGAGATCGGCCGCGACCCCGGCCTTCGGGCGAATGCGGATCTCGGTACGGTCGAGCGGCGCGGTGGAGATCACGTTGACGAGGTGCGGCACCTGCGCCGCCTCGCGCTGCAGGCGCTGCGACACGTCGGCGACGACCGCCTTGTCGGG
>CAZZZJ010000005.1:0-30554 GCA_964658355.1 Beijerinckiaceae bacterium | reverse complement strand
CGGTGCAATCTTCGCCTCGGCCTTCGCCGAGGCCTGCCTCGCGCAGGACGTCCGGATCCGCGCGATCGGCAGCCAGATCCGGGTCACCACGCATCTCGACGTGGACCGCGCCGGTGCGGTGCGGGCCGCCGAGGTGATCCGTGCCGCGGCCGAGGCATTCGCCGAACGGCGGGCGACGCCTGTTCGATAACGGAGCGGGCGAGGGCCGGCTCGGCCGTCCCGCGCCCGCTTCGCCCGTGGGCTACTCGGCCTTGCGCTTCACGATGGCCAGCGTCTTCGGATCGAGCTTGAGATCGAACTGCTTGCCGGAGGCGTCGACGGCGTCGTCGACCTCGATCATGCCGTCGTCCAGTTCGATCTCCTTCCACTGGGTGAAGCCCTCCTGCTTCAGCATGGCCTCGACCTTGGCCTGCTGATCCGCCGGCAGCTTCTGATCGGCCAGCGCCGCCCCGGACAGGCCGGCGGCGAGGACGAGGGCGAGGGCAGTCGAGGTCGGGCGCATGGCGCTCTCCGTTTTGATTGTCGACCGGCAAGAACGGACGCGTGCGGAGAGGGTTCCTGAGGTTGTCAGCCATCGGCGGGCCGCCTAGGTTTCCTTTCCCCGTTCCGAAGGCCCGCCCTGCATGGTCACCCGCGTTGCCACCGTCGCCTTCGAGGGGATGGCGGGGACCGTTTTCCACTGAACGCCTGTAGCTACCCGCCTTTACCAAGCCGCTGAGACCGCGTAGCTTTATCGCTTCTCGGCGGCTCCTATCGGCTCCGCTGATCTCTGCCATTTACCGCCTAGCGCTTCCGTGGCGCTTCCGCGGAAGCGGGATGGGTGTGATGGCGAAGCTGACGAAGCGGACGGTCGAAGCAGCAGAGGTCCGGCCCAAGGATTACTTCCTGTGGTGCGACGAGCTCCCCGGATTCGGCGTGCGCATCCTCGCGTCCGGCCGCCGTAGCTACCTTGTGCAGTACCGCAATGCCGGTCGCTCCCGACGGGTCACGATCGGCCTGCACGGCCCGGTGACGCCAGACCAGGCGCGGAAAGAAGCGCTCGGGCTGCTCGGGCGTGTCGCCAAGGGCGAAGACCCGGCCGAGGACAAGGCGACGCAGCGGCGCGCGCTGACGGTCTCTCAACTCTGTGCCCGATACCTCGACGCGACGAAGGCCGGCCTCGTGCTCGGCCGCGGCGGCAAGCCGAAGAAAACCAGTACGCTCGTCTCGGACCGCGGCCGCATCGAGCACCACATCCTGCCGCTGCTCGGCAACCGGCTCGTCCAGGATCTGACGCGGTCGGACGTGCAGCGATTCGTGCGCGATGTCCAGACCGGCCGGACCCGCAAGACCTACAAGACGAAGGCGCGGGGCGTGGTCCTCGTCGAGGGCGGCGCCGGTGCGGCTGCACGCACGGCGGGCTTGCTCGGCGGCATCCTTTCGTACGCGATAGGCGAGGGAATCATCGCCACCAACCCGGTCCAGGGGGTGCGGCGGCCCGCCGACAAGAAGCGGGACCGCCGGCTCACGCCGGCCGAGTTCGCGGAGCTCGGCCGCGTCCTCGGCTCCGCGGATCGGGAAGGAGAAAGCTGGCAGTCGACCGATGCGATACGGCTCCTCTGCATGACGGGCTGCCGCCTGCGCGAGATCACGAACCTGCAGTGGATCGAGGTCGACGTCGCCGGCTCGTGCCTGCGGTTGACTGACACGAAGGAGGGTCGATCCGTTCGGCCGCTCGGCGCTGCCGCGGTGCGCTTGCTCGAGCAGATCCAGAAGCGCAGCCACGGGGCTCACGTCCTTCCCTCCACACGGGGGAGGGGCGGCTTCGGCGGTGCGCCTGACGCGATCGAGCGATACGGCAAGCGGGCAGGGCTGACAGGCGTCGGCGCGCACACGCTGCGACACTCGTTCGCCAGCACCGCCGGCGACCTCGGCTACAGCGACAGTACGATCGGCGCCATGCTCGGACACGCCGGCGGCACCGTCACAAGCCGGTACGTGCACCACCTCGACGCGGTGCTGGTCGCTGCTGCCGATCGGGTATCCGAGACGATCGCCGCGTCGCTGTACGGCGCTGACCAGGCGGACGCAGCGGTGGCGGCATGAGTGACCGGCCTGACCTGTCGGAAGCCCTGGCGTTGGCGCAAGCACGGGGCATGTCTTCGATCGCCAAACCGCGGTCCCCTGCACCAGAAGCGACGACCATTGAGTTGCTTCGTGTCGCTGCGCTCGTCCACGGCTTCGCACCCGACGATGTCGAGCGCAGTTTTCTCCAAGGCGGCCCGCTGGCTGAGTTGGTGCGAGCGGTGCTCGGTACGGAAGCTGGCCCACTGCCAAAGCTGCGTGGCCGCCCGCGCAAATTGGCCGAGACCTGGGACACCTTCATCCGCGTCCTGGGGCAGATGCGCAGCGGCCTGACACAGGAAGACGCTGTCGCGCGAGTGGCAGCTGACACGGGCTTGGAAGAATCGACCGTTCGCTCGCGCTTCACCCGAACTCGAGACGAGGACGGGGTTTCCCTCGAATCGATCCCGAATGGCCTGCTTGCCGCCTATTTCGCAGATCCACGACCGGTTCGGCGGGACGCAAAAAGATAGTCGATTTTTGCGGTTGGACGCTGGATCAGACACCCTTCAAGTTGCCCTCCGATTGCTGACGCTTACCCAGCGCAACTGATCGCGAGGAGCCGATGACCTACCAGCCCCAAGGCGCCGGAGCGCCGAGCCCGAAGATGCGCGGCGGAGACGCCGCGAAGTACATCGCTGACCGCCACGGCATCCCGTGCAGCCCGAAGACCCTGGCGAAGCTGCGGTGCATCGGCGGTGGCCCTGCCTTCTACAAGGCCGGGCGTATCCCGCTCTATGCCGACGAGGATCTCGACGCCTGGGCGGCTTCTCGTCTGAGCCGCCGCGTGACCTCCACTTCGGAGTTGATCGCGCCGGGCTGGAGAGCAGCGTGATGCCCTTCATGCTGAACGACCATGGGATCCACCGGTCCGTTCTCGATCCAGAGCCCAACTATCACGCTGGAAATGCGGAGTTCCTGGATCCGGACCCGGAGTGTCTGATCCAAGTCCGGCCGCTCCTGAAGGCTGACTACGGCAAATGGGGCGTGGGCAGGAACGGCAACACCATTCTGTTCGCCCGCGGGGCCGACGGCGAGACCCAATACGTCTGCTACGTTCGGATGCCGCCGCACCGCCGCAAGAACAACCGTGCCGGCGTCATGGAGGCGATCAAGCGGGTCAAACGCTACGACACCGCTGCGGCGGCCAAGCTCAAGATGATTGCAGCCACGACCAAGTGGCCGAAATCGTAAAGACGACCGACGAACCGTCTTCCACCCCTGCCGAATTTGAAATCTCAAAACAACGGCCGGTCACCTCTCGCAAAGGTGCCGGCCGGGGGGCTTCGTATGTCTGACATGAATATAAACGCTCGATCGGTGCCGAGCAACATCCCTCCTGCGCTGGCCGGACTACAATCGGCCCTCGTCAGCCCCACAAGTCATTTTTCCACGCCAGGGGCCAATGGCGAGATAGTTCGGCAGGAACACGCTGGCGTTATCTTCCTGCGCGAGCTCGATCCTACCGGGCGACATAACCTCGTCGCCATTGATCCCGACGGGGGTCTTGTCGGACGAACGTTCGAGCCCGGATCGTGGGCGGCCATTGAGAGTTGGATCCGCGACCGAGACGGGAAGGCCAACCTCTACTTCTCGGCAAATGAGCCTAAGGCCGGCGCCTCGAACTCGAGCCTTGATAAGCACGAAATTGAGCTGATCCGGTGCGTCTATGGCGACACCGACCCAAGGGATGGCGTAGCGTTCGCGAACGAGCGAGAACGCCTCACCAGACTCGCCGCTGAGCTCCTCGGCGGTACTACACCCCCGACCTTCGTCATCGACAGCGGTGGGGGCATACAGCCGCTCTGGGTGCTCGATGCGAAGCTTCCCGCCCCGGGATATCTGACCGCGGCTGAGGAGCAAGGTCGAGGCATCGCCGTCCGCATCGACGGCGATCGGGTTCAAAACATCAACCGATTCCTCAGGCTGCCAGGCACACTCAATATTCCGAAAGCGTCCAAGCGCTTAAGAGGACAGATCGAGCGTCGGGCGAGGGTGTCGCCGCCCGGTCGACGCTGGACCCTGACCGAGATCGCCGCTGAGATTAAGCCGGTCCGTGCTAGCCGCACGGATGATGACGCACGTGTCTCGCTGGTCATAAGCGAAGTTGATGGCAGCGGCTTCGACTGCGCCGACACTATCAGCGATCTCGACCCGGAGTTGCGCGCTCGCTTCGATGAGACCCGTCGTGAGAACCCTGCCTTGGATCGACTATGGCTCGGGGAGGCGCCTAAGGACAGCACCGGCTCGGGATACCGCGCCAAGCTGGCGGCGCTTCTCGGTCGCGCCGGCGGATTCAGCGCCTCCGATTACGCGCAGTTAGCATGGGTGTGGCCCCACGCTGTTCAGGCCGGTGATGATCGCGAGACGAAGCTCACGGCGCGGAGCTTGGGCCGGGATTGGGCACGGATCGGTCAGCATGCCGACGTCGCGCAACACCATTTCGACGCCTCCGCAGTCCAGAGCTCCGAGAGAGCGGTAGAGGAGGTGGCTGCTCAACCGGATGTGGCTGGAGTGCTGCCGGAGAAGCTTCAGCGCATCGAGCCTGCCGATATCTTCGGCGATGCCGATCCGGTCGAACTCTCCGATCCGCCGCCCGGGTCAATGCCGAGCATCCTGGAGCAATGGGCGATAGACGAGGCACGCCGCAAAGGCGTGTCGGTCGCTTTTCCTGCCATGGCGGGGTTGGCGGTCTTTGCCGCTGCGATTGGCACTTCACTTCGGATTCGCGCCCGTCTTCACGACGAGTGGTACGAGCCTGGCGGCTTGTGGGTGGTTCTCGTCGCGGACCCGGGAAGCGCGAAGTCCCCCATCGTGAATGCAGCTATGCGGCCTCTCCGACTGCTCGACGGTGAGCACTTCAAGCAGGACAAGGCCCGGCACGATTTATGGGCAGCGAAAGCGAAGCGCTTGCCCAAGGGCGTACTGACCACAGAGCCCGAACCTAAAATCCGACGTTGCGTGGTCGATGACGTGACGATGGAAAGCCAGATCCAGATCCACGCGGCCAACCCGCAAGGCATCATGCGGGCTCCGGACGAATTTGCCGGCCTACTCGGCTCGCTCGGGGCCTATAAGAAGGGCGCGGAGACGGACCGAACCCAAGTGCTACGGCTGTTCGACGGCGGTTCGATCACGAACGACCGCGTTGGCTCAGGGCGTCGAGAGGCATCTTCGGCTCTGATGAGTATCCTGGCGGGCACGCAGCCCGACAAGCTGCGCACCCTGACGCGCGATCTTGGCGCTGACGGTCTGCTCCAGCGCTGCCTCTTTATCATGGATGACGGCCGGCGGCGGTCGCAGCTCGACGTTCCCCCGGATAGGGACGCTGCGAATGCCTACGGCCAGGCCGTTCGAACGCTGCGGACGGCAGGTGCATCTTCCGTCACGGACGTCGAACTGTCGCCTGGGGCATACGAGGTGCTGATGCGAGCTGTTGCGGAGATCGACGCCATGCGCGATCTTCCTGGAGCATCCAAGGAGTGGGTGGGTCACGTCAACAAATGGGGGAAGATCCTGCCGCGCCTGATGCTGATCTTCCACGCACTCGAACACATTGAGATTTTTGATGGAGTGCTGATCGGCGCGAAGGTCGAGCGCGCCACGGCCGAGGGGGCAGTGCGCTTTGCACGTTTCGTCCTCCGTCACAGCCTGCGGTTTTATGAGACCTATTTCGGAGCCCGGGCCGAGACCAGCGAGGCACGGAAGATCGCAGGATTCATCCTGACCAAGCCCGACCTGATCCAGATTAACCGGCGACAAGTCTATGATGCACGGACCAATCTGCGCGGCCCAGAAAACTTAAGGTCGTTGCTATCGGCGATGCGTGAACTCGAACACGCCGGTTGGGTGGAGCCGGTAGAAAGCGATCACCAAGGGCCGAGGTCTTGGAAGATCAATCCTACAGTGCACGCCCGGTTCATGGATCGTGCGAAGCGGGAACGGGAAGAGCGGGGCCTTGGCCGCGAACGGATCATGCGGGCCGGGGCCGCTAAGGATTGGCTTACGGACGATAGTTCGGATGCTCCAGGCGCTTCACAGGCGGTCTGACATACAAACGGAGCCGGGGGTTAGGGTCCCATCTCGTTTTTGCGGAAAATGCGGCTCGCGAGCGCGCGAAGATCAAATGCTTCATCCTCCCTCTCTCTAACTAATCGGGCCACTTGGGTCTTATGCTTCTATAGACTCACCCTGTCTCACATGCGCGCGAGCCGCATATTCCGCAAGTCTGGAATCTGCGCCAATAAGTGCGACGTCTAGACCGAAGTTCGCTCGGGCCTGATAGGGGCGGGTTTTGCGGGAATACTCGGATGCGGGTAAGCTTGCCCAAGCTCAACCACTTAGAGAGGTACCGATTATGCCAGCCAAGGACGGTGATTGGACGCGCCAGGAGCGGATCTTCGCGAAGGAGATGGCGCACACCGGAAACGCGGTGCACGCGGCGAAGGTGGCGGGATATGCGCACCCGGCCGTGGCGGCTTCGAAACTCCAGCGACGCGAGCCGATCATGCAGACGGTCCGCCAGCAGGTTGCCGCTCGGGTCGAGAGCACGCTCGTGCCGCTGGCCGTGGCGACCTTCGAAGAGGTGCTGAAGCCCGAGAACGGGGAGAAGTACCCGGCTCGCGTCCGGGTCGACGCCGCGGACAAAGTGTTGAAGCACTACCGGTCGACCATGGGCGACGCGGAGCCGGACAAGGAGCTGCACGAGATGACCGCGGCCGAGCTCCGGCAGCGGTACGAGCGCGAGAAGTTGAAGCTCGCGGCGTTCGACGCTCTTGTGGCCGAGGCCGAGAACACCATCGAGCACGTGGCCGAACCGGGCGCGGCGCCCTCCGCCGCAGAGGGAGGAGAGTCGGACGTCGGCATCTTCGGCTAGCGATCTGCAAACTCAAAAAAATATATTTCGAGGCTGCCGGACGAAACGGACGTCAATTCCCGAAGTCTTAAGGAGGATTTATAAGCGATCATCCGTTTCGTCTGCATGTAAAACGGACAAAACGGACGTTCGCAAAGACCTATCTATATTGCACGCATGGAAAAACGAGTTCATCCAAGTTTCACCAGGGCTCCAGCCCCGGCGAAAAGGGATGCGAAACCATGAAGATCACCGCCAATCGCGAATGCACCGTCATGCTCTCACGCATGCCCATCGTGCAGGAACTTGGCATGCCCTCCTGTTGGGTCAGGGGGGCGGAATTCTACGGGGAGGACGCGCCCGACGTGCGCTCTCTGGAGGCAGTCCTCGATAGAGAGAGCACCTTGCGCCTCGCCCACGCGATGCTTTCGCCTGAGATTCGCGCGCTGCAGACCGCTCTCCCCCACTTCGAGGCCGACGAGGACCAGGAAGGATCAGGCTGGTTCCACACGGAGGTGATGGGCTCTGCCGCCTACATCACGGCGCTGGTAGCAACCGCGGAGGCCCTCGGAGCCAAGCGAGGTACCTACAGCTTCGGTTGAGCATTCAGCTCATGAAAAACCTTAAGGCGCGCTTCGGCACGCCTTTCGCGTTTCACATCTCAGCGCGAGCCATGACACGCTGAACCTGCACGGCGCTCCACGTGCCGCCGCGGGTGGTCGGGATGGCGCGCTCGTTCAACTGCGCCGCGATCTCGCGCAGCGACCCCGCACCGGCGGCCCGGATCTCCGCGATGATGGGTGCGATGTCTGCCGAGCGACCAGCGGCCTTGGCTTGCCGCGATGCCACTCCCTTGGCCCTGGCAGCGTCCGTGAGGGCTGCGCCGGCCCGGAGGCCCCCGAGCTTCGTCCCGCGAGCCTTGGCGGCCTGTAGGGCGGCCTTGGTGCGGGTCGAGATCATCTTGCGCTCGGCCTCGGCGATCACCGCCATGAGATCGAGTGTCAATTCGTTGGCGTCGGGCATGTCCGCTGCCACGAACCGTAGCCCGTACTTCCGCAGGTCGGCTTTTAGGTTCAGCAGAAAGGCCGCGTCACGGGAGAGCCGGTCGAGCTTGGCGATCACCAACGTCGCCCCGTGGAGGCGGCACAGGCACAGCGCCTCGTCGAGCTTGGGCCGGTCGTTGCGCTTGCCGCTCTCGACCTCGACCACTTCCGTGATGACGGTCCAGCGACCGCCGTTGAGGTAGTCGGCAACGGCCTGGCGCTGCGCTTCTAGGCCGAGGCCGGACGCGCCCTGCTTGGCGGTCGAGACCCGGAGGTAGCTGATAAACTTGCCCTCGGCCATCGTTTGCGCGCCTGTTACGTGAAAACCAACGTTCGTTGACTGTCATGTAACAGGTTGGATTCCGGTCCGCAAGCCGGGATCGAGGACCGTTCAGTCGACTATGACCGGCGCGGCCGCAGCTGCACCACGTTGCCGCTGAACTCGCGCACCGAGGCTTGAGTGGCTGGCGCCATCGCGGGGCGACGCGGCTCCCCTACGGCCACAGCCTGCGCCGGGTGGAGCTCCTCGGCGAGGATGCGGGCGCTGCCCTGCGCCTCGGCCAGCACGGCCTCCAGCGTGGAACTGACGGGGCGGCCGCGGCGGACCGCCTCGATCTCTTCAGCGATGACGTTGAGGGAGGCGACGAGCAACGTCGCGCGCATGTCGAGCGGGAGGTGCATGGGCTGTGATCCGTCGGGGTGATGCGGACAGTGTGCGCCTGAGGGCAGCCCTCGCCAAGCGGCAAGCGCCGGGCCGACCCCGCCGCGGTGGTGGTGCGGGCCAGGGGGTGGGTAGTCCGAACGCGCGCGGAAAAACTGCGGGAGACCCCCGTAGGAAAATTCGATCCTGAAATACTAATCAGACATACAAATGGAAGTCATAGCGAGCGAATATCAGTGCCTTTAGGCGCTTGAAGCAGTCGGGAATCAATAATAGCTCGGATCTATCATTTCTCTTTGCATGATAGGCAGGAGGCTGTATTATTGCCGCATCTGATCTGAAGAGCGGGGCCCGCCATGGCCGATACGGATTGTCTGTTCTGGGATGGTGACGACGAAGAGCCACCGGCCTACGTCGAGCGCAACTCAACCATTCTCTCCATTCTGGGGATGATGGATCAAGCTTGTCGGAACGAATTCCCGGCATGGTGCTTGGACAACGTGCTCGGAAGCATCGCGAATAAGTTCCGCGGCGCGCACGACGCGCTGGTTCAGATCGACGAGGAAGACCGCGACGACCTTCTCCGCGGCCTCACACTCCTAAAAGCGCGGATGCCGCATTTCATCCCGGATTACCCCGCCGAGCAGTTTGCCATGGGGCTCGATGCGGCCATGACGCAGGTCATTCTCTGGTCCGAAACCGCCGAACAGCAGGCGCTTCGGCATCCGGACACGAAGAGGGACGCCTTCGACCTGGCGCGTGCCCTCCGCAACGACATGTACAACTGGTGCCTCATTGATGGCGTGCGCGAACGCCGATACCGACGCCACGCAACGACCATCGCCGAGATGCTGTCACCGACCGTCGCGCGGGGAGCTGTCTGATGGCCGGGGCCAATCCGTTCGACCGCTTCGACCCGTTGCCGGTCTCGCCGCTGGCGAAGGTCGCACCGGCGGCCCTGGCCATGATCCCCGGCGGCTTCCGGCCGACGGCGCAGCCGGTCGCGAAGGAGCCCAACTTCTTCGACCAGTTCGACGAACCCGCGCCGGCGCCGAACCCGTACGAGCAGTTTCTAAAGGCACCCGCTGCGGCGCAGCCGCTGCCGCCGGGTGTTTCACCGGACAACCCGTTCCTACGGTTCCACCAGCAACCCGCCGCGGCCGCGCCGGCGGCGAAGGTGCCGAATTATTTCGACCAGTTCGACGAGCCGGCACCGGGCGCCTCGCCCGCCAAGCCGCAGATCGATGCGGCCGGAGACGTCGGCGGCGGCATCGTTCACGGCTTGGTCAACGCCGCCACCGGCTTCTTCGGCGGGGTGGGAGCGCTACAGCAGGCAGAGCGCGGCGCCGCGGGCAACGCGCTGGAGAGCCGCGGCTACCCCGGCGCCGCGGCAATGGTCCGGAGCGTCCCGACCCTGCCGAGCGGCGCCGATCTCAACGGCATGATCGAGCGCGTGATGGGGCCGCTGTATCGCAAGCCCGAGACCACGGCCGGGCAGTACGCCAGCACCATCGCAGAGTTCGCCCCCGGCGCCGCCATCGGCCCGGGCGGGCTCATCCGCAAGATCATGGAGGCCGCCGTTCCTGGCGTTGCGTCCGAGACGGCAGGCCGGGTCGCGCCGGCGGGGTACGAGGGCGTAGCGCGGCTTGCCGGCGGTCTTGCGGGCAACCTCGGAACCGCCGCCGCGGCAGCGCGCGCAACGGGTGCCGACCGCGCCATCGTGGCGGCCACACGAGGTATGGAGCCCGGCACGCTCCGTACCGGCCAACCCGTGCTCGATACGGGGCGAGGAATCGGAGTGCCGCTCTCCGGGCCGGAGGGCATTCAGTTCGCGACGAACAACGGCACCAAGCTCGGCGATCTGCAACGTGTCGTCGAAGGCTCGACCGCAGGCGGTCCGACGATGGCGGCCTTCTACGCCAACCGGCCAGACCAGATGCGCGCCGCGGCGACGAACGCCTTCGACACCATCGCGCCTCAGAGCATGGCCCCGTCGACCCTCGGGCCCCGCACCGCGGCGGCGGCCGATACCGCCATTAACGACGTCCGCCAGGGCATCAATGCGCAGACGCGGCCGGACTATGCCCGCGCTGAAGCCCATCTCGTCGACCCCGCAGACTTCGCACCGATGCGGACGCAGGCCTTCGATGCGTCCCTCGGCCGGTTGCGCGCCGATCCCGTCCTCGGACCAGAGATCGCGCACCTTCCCGACAACAGCGGCCGGGTGATCGATCTCGTGACCAAGGACATGGGCGCGCGTTCGCAGGCCCTCTCCGCAACGGGAGAGGGGTTCAATCCGCTGCTGGCCGAGCGCTACGCGTCCAGCTCGGCCGATGCGCGCGACATCCTCCGCGATCCGGCGCGTGGAGGCGTTCAGGCTTACGACGACGCCCTCACCGCGCAAGCGCATGCCCGGACGCAGAACCTCAATCCTCTGACCCAAGGTCCGCTCGGTCAGATCGCCGGCCGGGGCGGCGGCCGCGGGACGCTGTCCGGTACCCAGGCCGTCGGCGACGCGATCCTGCCGGCGAAGCCGCTCACCGGCGGCCAGGGCGAGTTGGCCGACGCCACGCGCCGCGTCGGCGCGCTCGACCCGGAGGCGATTGCACAGTTGGTCCGGCAGCGCATGGCCGACCAGTACGACACCAGCGCGACCGCGCTCATCGGCGGCGGGAATCACAGCGGAGGCGCCAAGTTCGCGAAGGACATGGCCGGCACCCCGCAGAAGCAGGCGAACATCGATGCGGTGCTCGGCGCGCTGCCGAACAGCCCGGCCGCGCCGCAGGCCGTGAACACGCTGCTCGATACGCTGCGCGCCACGGGGCGACGGCTGCCGCCGGGCTCGAACACCGCGGCGGACCGCGCCATGCAGGACGCCCTGTCGGAGCAGAGCACCTTGGGCGAGGCCGTCACGGCATTGCGGACGCAGGGCCGGTCCCTGTTCGCCAACGTCGGTGGTAAGGCGCGGCAGGCCGCCCTTGGCCGACAGACTGGCCGCTTGGCCGACCTGTTCGTGGCGCCGGACAGCGCCGACCGCATCGCCGACATCGTCCAGCGCGGCGTCGAACCGGTATTCGCGAACGCGCTGCTAAGGCAAAGCCTTCAGACATCGGGAGCTATGGGCCGGCGATGACATACACACTGCATCAGCTCGCCGCCGGCAGCTACGACCTGGCCCTCGACGAGGTGATCGTCGGCGATGTGGTGCGCGACGTCACGCCCGGCGGCCAGGTGAAGGGGTGGCGGGTTGAGCTTCTCGACGACATGCCGGCCGAGCAGATGCCGAGCCCATTCAGCGGGATCGAGCACCAATTCCCATCGCTGGAAGCGGCCGTGGAGTGGCTCGGTGGCGCGCCGATCCTGAGCGCGTTCGAAGAGGCGTAGGCTCGTCAGAAGGCGTGATGGTGAAGTCGTCTCTGCTCATCCGGGCAGGGAACGGCGGCACCTACAATCTTGGTAACCCTACCCGTACGATTCGGCATAGCCCGAAAACATAATCGTGTCTTGGCTCGATCAGCACCAGAAGGCTACGACGACGGCCGAGACGTCCTTGCGAGTGAGCTTGTGGTAGCGGGTTGTGACGCGATGGACGCCTTTCACGGGGATAAGGCGGCATAGCCGCACCGGCGCACACGATGAAGGCGCCGCGTATGTTGCCCCTAAAGTACCGGGATACCCCTTCGCGATCGGCACGGGTAATGAGACGGCACGGGCGACATTCACGTCGGCCCAGCAGGAAATCGTATGACGTCGCTCTGGAGGTTCTTGTCGCCGCGGAGGTCGAAACTCCCAGCGGTTGCGGGAACGAAGCAGACCGCAGGAGCCGTCCTCCCCGTCAGCGATGCCGGCTCAAACATGCGGCGCGAGCCTAAGGAGTTCCGGGTTCCAACTGCACTGCGGATAACCTCGACTTGCTTGCGGCGAATCCTGGTGGTCGGCTCCTGTCTCGTCGAGGACCTTGTGTCCGATCCCATCCACCCCGAGACGCCCCGGGGCGATTTCGTGCTATTCAACAACATCGGACTGCTGCCCGATACACCGCCGCAGCCTATCGCGGATTATGACGTGCAGATCGTGCAGATTCCGCTGCGCACGTTGCTCGCCGACGCTCATTTCGCCAAGCTAAAATATCATCGCTCCGACGATTACCGGTTCGTCTTCGATCAGGCCGTGCAGCGCTTGGGTCTTGCGCTTGATGCGGCGATGAAGTGGAATCGCCAAAGTGGGATCACCACGCTCGTCGTCAACTACTTCCGACCGCAGCAGGACGTGCTCGGACGCTTGCTGCCGCGCAACGATCTGCGGAACTTCACTTATTTCATCGATCGCTTGAACGAGCATCTCGCTGAATTAGTCGGCAGCTACGCAAACAGCCATATCCTCGACTTCGATGCCATCTCCGCCACGATCGGGCGCATCCACCTTCAAGACGAGCATCTTTGGATGCTGAACCACAATTCGACGTTGAGCGACTTCGATGCCGCCCACGATCGCGCACGCCTCCATCCACCTCTTCCCATCAGCCGGCAGAGCGATCTGCGGATCGATGCGTTCTTCGATGCGGTTCATGCCGAGATCGAGGCAATGGTCCGAACACTCCGACAGATCGATGCCGTAAAGCTGGTGATCATCGATCTTGACGATACGCTCTGGCGGGGGGTGATCGCCGAGGAGACAGGCGGGGCGAAGATCAACGAAGGCTGGCCGTTCGGCCTCGCCGAGGCGCTGGCCGTCTTGAAAGCGCGTGGAATATTGCTCGCGATCTCGAGCAAGAACGACGAAGCGACGATCCGCGCCGCCTGGTCTTCCCAACTCGGCGACCGCCTCGAACTCGCCGATTTCGCCGTGGTGAAGATCGATTGGAACCCGAAGGTGGAGAGCGTCGCCGCGATCATACACCAGGTCAACGTCCTGCCGTCGAGCACCGTGTTCATTGATGACAACCCGGTCGAGCGGGCCGCCATTGAGGCGGCGTTTCCGGGCATCCGCACGCTCGGGGCGGACCTCTACGGCATCCGCCGCACGCTCTTGTGGTCGGCCGAGACGCAGGTGCCGTTCATTTCGGACGAATCCGGAAGGCGGACTGAGATGATCCGGGCACAAGTGGTGCGCGAGGAGACCCGCAAGATGGTCTCGCGCGCCGAGTTCCTGGACAATCTCGACATCCGGGTCACAACGGACGTCATCGGGACGACCGCGCATGGCCGCTTTCCCCGCACTCTCGAACTGATCAACAAGACCAATCAGTTCAACACCACCGGCCACCGGTGGACCGCGGAGGCGATGCAGGCGGCCCTTCACGAAGGTGCGGTTATCCATGCCTTCTCGGTCGCCGACCGCTTCACTGATTACGGCCTCGTCGGCGCCGTCCTCGTGCGCGGCAACTCGATCGAGCAGCTGGTCATGAGTTGCCGCGTTGTCGGGCTCGACATCGAGCGACGGATGCTGGCAGTCATCGTCGACGGGCTGAAGCGGGACGGTGCGACCGGACTTTCGGCATGCTTTTGCGCGACGGACAGGAACGCCCCTTGCGCCGACATCTTTGCCGATGCCGGGTTTCGCGCCGAAGGTGAGAGGTGGGTGTTCGATCTCGACTGACTGCGATCGTTGCGAGAAACCGTCGCTCGGTCAAACTTCTGTTCCACGAAGAGGGCGTCACACCGTCAGCGAGTCAGCGTCGGGAAGCAGGTCTGATCCCGTTACGCAATGAGCGAGCAAGCTATCTTTTCCTCGTTGATCGCAGGTGCCGTACTCGCACGTGGGGTGATTGGGCAAGCAACCTGCGTCGCAGCGCTAAGAGCACCGTTGAATCGGCGACAGAGGGTTGGTGGAAAAGGACGCGATGAAGTTCTTTCGTAGCAAAAGCCGTCGGCGCGTCGATCCGCTTATCGCGGACTACACGCGGCGTGTTCAGGATTCTGGGCTTTTCGACGCTGAATGGTATCTTGCGACCTATCCCGAACTCGCGAGCTTTGGGCCCGGCCCGCTGGCGCATTTTTGTGAATACGGCCTGCACGAGCATCGCGATCCCGGCCCGAACTTCGACACGCGCTACTACCTCACCGCCATCCCCGGCGCCGGGACCGGGCCTCTGCCGCCGTTCCTGCACGCGCTCGAGGCGGACGACGACGGAACTGGATGTCCAGTTTGGCTGCGGGACGATGACGCGTCGCTGCTTTACCTGATCCGCACCAGCGGACTATTTGACGAGGCGTGGTACCGAGATACCTACCCAGATGTCGCCAAGGGCGGATGGGATCCGCTGTCCCATCACCTCCGATACGGGGCGGACGAACTGCGCGATCCTGGCCCCGGCTTCGATGCCGAGCATTACGCGATCACCTATCCGCACTACCGCGACACTTTCCCGATTCCGCTCATTCATTACCTGCGGCTGGGTCTCCGCCGCGGCTACGAACCGACGGGGCTCTCGCGTTACGAGCGCTGGCTCACCGAGTACGACGACTTGAACGCAGTGGATCTAAAGCGGATCGCCGCCGAACCGGTGTCGTCCATCGTACATGTCATCCTAATCACCGATCAGCGACGCGTCGGCGGGGTCCCGGCGTTCCTGAGAAGCCTTGCCGATCAGGTCGGCGCCTTGTGGAGGGCCACCCTGGTGAGAGGCCCGGCTATGGACGCCTTATCCTGGAAAACTGTAGTCGCAGAGGTGGCGGCTGAGCCGCGGATCGTCTGCATTGAGATAGCCACGGACGCGCTCGACGGACTCGCGGGCGGCGACATTGTGCTGCTCGCCACGGAGGCAAGCCGGCTGCGACCGCACGCCTGTCACGCATTTGCTGCCGCGCTCGGCCACAATGCCGCGCTCGGCGCCTATAGCGATCACGACCGGATCGACAACGCCGGGACACGACATGCGCCGGTGTTCACGCCGGCCATGTCACCCGTCCTCATGAGGCAGGTGCCCTATGCCGGCGCGGTCATCGCCCTGCGTATTTCCCCGCCTACCTGCGAGACGCTGGCGTTTGCACTGGGAAAGCTCGGGGACCCTGACCAGGCCTGGGCGGAGCTGCTTCTCGGGCTGGACCCCGCACGGGTGATCCGCATCCCGCTTATTCTCCACCAGCGCGCCGTAGACGTTACGGTGCCGCCATCGCGCACGAACCAGCCAGTCCCCGATCCGTCGCGGAACGCAGGACAGGGACCCAAATGGTCGCCGGAGCTCCTGCCCACCGTCCGGATTGTCATCCCGACGCGGGACCGGAGCGCCCTGCTGCGGGCCTGCATAGACAGCATTCTGGCGCTCACCGACTACCCGTCCGAGCGTTATCGCATCGTGGTCGTCGACAACGCCTCGTCGGAGGTTGAGACGGAGCGATACTTCGCGGAAGTCACGGCGGATCCGCGGGTCAGCGTCGTCGCCTCGCCCGGCCCGTTCAACTTCGCTGAGATCTGCAACGGCGGCGCGGCGGGAGCGGAAGACGACATTCTCGTATTTCTGAACAACGACACCACAGTCCGGCAGCCGGACTGGCTCCGCCAACTCGCTATCCACGCCGCTCAGCCCGAGGCCGGCGCTATCGGCGCGCAGTTGCTCTATCCGAACGAGACGGTGCAACACGGGGGCGTCGTGCTCGGCATCACTGGCGTCGGTGCGCATGCCCTTGTCGATCTGCCGGAGGCGACCGCGCGTAACTTCGACGTGACCCGTGAGATGAGCGCCGTCACCGGAGCCTGCCTTGCGATCCGGCGTGCGGTCTTCGCGGAGATCGGCGGCTTCGACCCGCTGCTCCGGATCGACTACAACGATGTCGATCTCTGCTGCGCTGCGCAGGCTGCGGGATACCGCAATCTCTACCTCGCAGAGCCAATGCTGCTGCACCACGAATCGATCTCGCGCGGCTCCTCCACCACCCGGGCGGACCAGGGTCGCAACATCCGTGAGGCGATCCGCGTACGGCGGCGGCACGCAGCGGTGATCCGAGACGATCCGTCGTACAATCCGAACCTGTCGCGGGAGAAAATCGGCAATCTTGCCATTCCACCTCGGGTCGTTCCCCCGTGGCGGCGTCCGCCTTCCGGCACCCGCAGGTTGCTACTGCTCAGCGCCGGAGACGGCATCGGCAGATGGGTGGCGGAGCAGGCAACGTTTCTCATCTTGCATGGCTTCGAGGTGATCCTCGGAGGCCCTGACTGGGAGGACGCGGCTGCCGGCCCAAATTCCCGTCATGTCCGGCTCGCGGATCCTACCGAGGCGGCGATCTTTGCGAGGCGGGCGGGCGTCGATGCCGTCGTCGCCCACAGCGCGCCATTCTTTGCAGTGACGCACCATCTCGGCCGACGCCCGCTCGTCTATTGTGTCGATCACGGCGACGCGCCGCCGGGAACCGGTCCCGATCGCGACGTTCGGGAGGACGCGAGACTCGACAAGCGCTACCACGTCTCGCTGGCGCACCGCGTCTTTTCCACCTCCCCGACGGCACGGGACGCCTTGTTCGGGCAGGAGGCGGTGTTGCTTTCCCACGACCGTCTGCCGGGTGCAGCATGGTCCGACGTCTGGGCGGAGCGACGCCCGGCGCTCCGCGAAAAATTCGGTTTCACCGGGCGCTTCGTCGTGATCGACCTCTTTGGCACGGAAGCAAAAGACGCGCAGGACGATGGTATCGAGGACTTCGTCGCGCTCGCCACCGAATATCCGTTCACCGATCCGGCATTCAAAGTTCGACCTCTTTTCGTCGCGGTCGGCCGCGGTCCGGTCGCCTGTCCCGACGAGCGAAACCCTGCCGACCTCGTGACGTTCGTTGGCCTTGGCGACGCCGAGCTCTTCGATCTGTTGGCGGCCAGCGACCTCTATTTGACCCCGCAATGCCGGCAGGGCGTTGCCTGCGGCATCGCGCTTGCGCTCGCCATGGGGCTGCCGGTGGTCGCGTCGGAGATCGCGGCTCATCGTACCTATCCTGTCGAGACTGCGGCGGACCTGCCGGGGTTGTGCCGGCTGATCGCGCCCCATGCAGAAAGATGGCGCGCGGGCACCGTGCAACGGACCGCGGTGCTCATGCCCGGCGCGGATCCTATGGCCGTGCTGGCGGACACGATCGCCCTCGACCTGGACCGCGATTTTGCCGATCACTGGATCTGAACCCCTCCCGCGATGCCTCGAATTCGACGCGCTCGGATGCAAGTGCTTTCCCATGAGGCGGACTTCCCCCAGCGGGCCGCATAGGCAGGATTTTCGAAAGACCGCATGACATCGGCCGATGCCGCTCGCCGCGCGAACCATTCGGGCTTCACCCTGATCGAGATGACGCTGGTCTTGGCGATCATCAGCCTGATCGCGGCTCTAGCCCTGCCGCGTGTGTCGTTCTCGGGGAGCGCGACCAGCTTGCGGGTCAAGGGGTTCGAGATCGCGACGATCCTACGGGCCGACCGCGACGAAGCCGTCCGGAGCGGGCGCCCGGTGACGAGCGTCGTCGATCTCGCGGGCCGCCGCGTACTGTCTAGCGCCGCGAACGGGGTAGTCTCCATCCCGGCTAACCTGTTCCTGCGCATTTCCGGCGTGGGGCTCGACGGCATCCGCTTCCTGCCGGACGGGCGGGCGTCGGGCGGAGAGATTTTCCTGATGCGGACCGACAGGTCCGGCATCCTGGCGGTCCGGGTCGATCCGCAGACCGCAGCGATCGTGATTGACCGGGGCGCACGTCTTGACGAGTGACCGGATTGCCCGCGCGGCACGCATCGCGCGAGGACTTCGTTTTGCGCAGGCACGACAGCGGTCGGCTGGCTTCCTGCTGGTCGAGGTGCTGGCGACCATGGCAATCGGCGCGATCATCCTCGTCGCGGTCGGGTCGCTGCTCGGTCTGATGTCGCGGCAGGCCGACCGGACGGCGGAGCGCACCGAAGGCCTGGATGTCGCCAGCCATGCGCTCGCCGCGCTCGCCCGCGACATCGGGTTAATCGCGCGCGCACGTTGGGCCGGACCCGGCCCGCGCAACTTCGTGTTCGCTGGCCTACCCGACCGGATGCTGTTCGCCCTCGATTACACCGACGCGGATCGAACGCCCCGAAGCTTCGCGATCCTCTTGCAGGGGACCGAGACGAAAGACGGCAGCGCCGTGCTTCGCGCCGAGGCGCCGCTCTCGCCCCTCGACCGCGATGAGGCCGCCCTCGGTTTCGCCCCCGCCCACACGATCTATACCGGCACGGCCGCGGTCCGCTTCGCCTATATCGTGACGCCCGGCGAAAGCGGCCTCGAACTCGTGGTCGATGCCTGGCCTGCGGGCGAGACGCTGCCGATCGCCGTGCGCGTCGCTTTCACCGATCCCGCGAGCGGGGAGATCCTGTCGAGTCTTCGTGTCCCACTCCGGATCGAGGCAGAGCCGGGCTGCGTCGCGCCGCGAAAGGCCTTCTGCAGCCGCATTGATCCGCGCTCGCTCGAGGGCCAGAGCGAGCCCGGCGCGCCGCGGGGTGGCATGGCCGCGACGGTGGGGCGCTAAAATGCGCGGCCGGCAAGACGGTTTCATCCTCGTGGCGGTGCTCGGCATCATGGCCCTGCTCCTGAGCCTTGCCGGCGGGACGGCATTGATGGTCCGGTCGGCGATCAACGGCGTCCGCGGCACCGCCGACGACCTCAGGCTCGACGCGATGGTCCGCTCCGGCATCGACCTCGCGGCCCACGAACTGTTCGCGCTGAAGCTCCCCACGGCGCGGATCCGCGACCAGCGTATCGCTCTCGACGGCGGCACCATCACCCTCTCGGCTGTCGACGAGTCCGGCCGGATCGACTTGAACTGGTCCGATCCCATCCTCCTGGCCGGTGCCTATCGCAACGCCGGGCTGAGTGGCCTGAAGCCAGAGGTGTTCGCCGCCCGCGTCGTGCAATGGCGCGACCGCTACGAGGACAAGCCTCCCGCGAACGCTGACCCGGCCAGGGTCAACCTAGCCGCCAAGCCCGTCGGCCGGGGTAAGGACGGCTTTCGCACCGTAACGGAACTCCGCTGGCTTACCGACGTCACGGAAGACGACGTGGCCAACCTCGCGCCCCTGCTCACCGTCGACAACGTCCAGGGCCGCGTGAACGTGCTGGAAGCTTCGGAGACGGTTCTGATGGCGCTGCCCGAGATGACCCCGAGCCTAGTCGGGCAGGTCGTGGCGCTTCGTGCGGCCCCACGTGCGACGATCGCCGATCAGCTCAAGGTTCTGCTGCCGAAACAGCAACCGCTGATCACCACGACGCGCGGTACGGCCTTCCGCGTCCGCATAACAGTCGCCACCGCTTCCGCCGCCAACCGCAGCGTCGCCGTGACCCTGGCTCGTGCTCCGGCCCGCGACGCGCCGTACTACGTCACCGCCTGGGAGCGCTGACCGCTCCGAGGCGCCGAGGGTCAAATCCGGTTGGTCGGCTTGACCACGAAGTAGAGGTCGTCAGACGCCACGAGCCGGGTCTCGATCGCCAGTCGCTCGATCATCATCGTCAGGTCAAGAATCGCCAGGTCACTCTCGCTGCGGAAGTTTCCGGCGCGGTCGGCCAGGAGGTTGCGCAGTAGCGTGCCCCCCATCGGCAGCACTTCGACCACATCAAAGGCCGCAAACAGCATCGAGCGCAGGTCGGCGCTGCGGGGCGCCTCGCTCGGATCATAGCCGGCCACCGCTGGGATGGTCGGCAGCGTCAGGCGCGCATCGATCCGGTCGTCATGCTCCGCCTTCAGGTTCCGCCGCAGGTGCGCGGGCAGGTAGCCGAAGATTTCATCGGCGAGCCGGCGGGCATCCCGGTCCATCTGAAGGCGCGGCGGTCCGAAATAATCGAGGCCGAGGATCAGCCCGTCCGGCGAGACGATCCGGTTGAGGAAGGGCAGGAACCGTTCGAGGTCGGCGCAATGGTGCAGGGAGTGGCAGAAGAACACCACGTCGAAGCTGCGGTCGATCGGAGGCGGATGGTTGAAATCGAAGGCCAGGAACTCGGATTCGAGCGGAAACGGCTCGATCTTGCGCCGCGCGTCCGCGAGCAGGGCCGCGTCGTACTCGTAGAGCGTGATTTTCGACAAAGGCCAGTGTCCCTGGCGCAGGATCGCCTCCTCGATCCCGCCCGGACCGCAGCCGAACGAGGCGAGGCTGAGGTCGCGGCCGAGCCGCTCGCGCAGCGGCGCGAGGTGGCGATCGAGGGTCCAATCGAGCCATAGGCCGCGCTCGGCGGTGGAGCGGCTGGTCATCAGGCGCGCTACGTAGTCGTGGACCTGCGGCAGGCCCTTCCAGTCGAGCACCTGGCGCCGTGCCTCCCAGTCGGGGTCGAGCACCTGCCGCCACGTGGTCTCACCCGGCGCGACCGGCTCGCCCGAGGCCGCGCCATGCGCGGGGGGCGCCGGTTCCGTCGGGGTCGGCGCAGACGGGATCGAGGCTGCCTCCGGCTCAGGAGGGATCGGATCAGGGATCGGTCGCGCGGCTTTCGAGAAGCGCTTCAGGAAGGTCTCGAGGCCCATCATACGGATCGCTTTCCGTCTGCCTCGCGTCGCGAGACCGGAGGTTCGGAAACGCGCCAGTTCCGGCTGGATCGCGACGGCCGCAACCCTGTCTCGGTCGCGATCATGCTACCGCCCCCCGCCATCGGCCGATGCCGTCTGCCCTAGACGGATCGTCTCGACCGTCACGGCTGTTCCGCGGCGGGTCAGGACCTCGATGTCCTGGCGCATCGGCGTCCAGCGGATGCGCGCGGCGGGGTCTGCCGGATCGCAGACGCCGACCGATGGCTGGCAGTCACCTTCCACGTTGCGCTCGGCCTCGGGCAGCGGAAGCTTCAGTGTCGCCAGGCGAATGGTGTAGCGGTAACCGTCCATTGTGCCGGTGCGTCCGCCCCTTTCGATGTCCGATACGCGCAGCGGTTCGGCCAGGATCGAGCGGGCGACGCGCTCGGCAGCGAGCCTGTCCTCCACCGACACGAGCCCGGCGCGCGACTGTACAACGCCCCGCTGCACTACGAGGCTGAGGACAGCCACGATCGCGAAGGCCGCAAGCGCCTCGATTAGCGTGAAGCCCGCCGACGCCCCGCGGTCGCGCAGGTCGCTTCGTATCCTGGCCGTCATTCCTTGCCAATCATGCCATTGCCGCCCTTCACGCCGTCGGCGCCGAGCGAGAGGATGGTGTAGGGGGCTGTCTTGCCCGGTGTCCGATACTCGTAGGGGCGTCCCCAAGGGTCGGCCGGCACGTTACCTTGCTTGAGGTAAGGGCCGCTCCAGTTCTCCGCAGCGGGCGGGCGTTGCACCAGCGATTGTAGTCCTTCGCTGGTCGACGGGTAGCGGCCGTTGTCGAGGTAGAATAGGTCAAGCGCCGAGGCGAAGGACTCGATCTGGAGCTTGGCCGCCTTGTCGCGCGAACTCGACAGGTAGCCGAGCACGCGAGGACCCGCGATGCCCATGACGAGGCCGAGGATCACCAGCACGACGAGCAGTTCGACGAGGGTGAAACCGCCCTGCGCATCGCGCCGGGAACGCGCGGATCGGTCGAAGTGGGAACGCACGGAAACCATCATCGGGACGAAACCTCAGACCAGCATGTCGTTGATGCTCATAAGCGCGGTCATCACCGAGATAATGAGCCACGCGATCAGAAGACTTACCAGAACCATAACCGCAGGCCCCACCACCGCGATGACGCGACCGAGAGCCGCGTCGAGCTTGGCTTCGTAAAACACCGCGACGCGGCTGGCACTGTCGGCGAGATCGCCAGACTCCTCGCCGACGCGCAGCATCTGCACCACGTGCCGGGGAAAGAGCTTTCCGCGCGACAGGGTCTCGGATAGGCGCTGGCCCTGGCGAACGTCGGCGACGACCCGGTCGATCTCGGGGCCAGCACCGGGCAGGCGAACAACACCGCGGATTAGGCGGAGCGCAGTAGAGATATCGACGCGATTGCGCACGAGGATCGCAAGCGTCCGGCAGAAGGTGACGGTGAGTTCGTTGGCCAGCACCGCGCGGCTGAATGGCAAACGCGCGAGCAGGGCGAGCCACAGCCCGCGTTCGCTGCTGATCCGGTTGAGCAGCACGGCGCCACCGAGGATGCCGGCCATAGTCAGCACCACGACGTCGAGGTTGCGATTGAGAAAACCCGACATCTCGAACACCACTAGCGCCGAGGGGTCGATCTTGTCGCGGAAGCCCTGAAGCGCGACTTCGAATTTCGGGATCAGGTAGATCAGGATGAAGAAGAGTACGCCGACGGCCGCGACCACGAGGAAGCAGGGGTAGGAGATTGCCGAGATGAAGCGCTTGCGCAGGCGCTCTCCGCGCTGGCGCTCGGCGGCGAGCCCGCTCAACGCCTCTTCCAGCCGCCCGGAGGTTTCAGCGACCTCGACCATTTTCACGTAGATTGGCGGGAACAGCTTGGGATGCGCCGAGATCGCTTCCGACAGGCTTTTCCCTTGGCTGAGTGCGGCGTGAAGTTCGCGCAGCACCCGCACGAGCCAGCTCCGGCTCTCCATCTGCGAGAGGATCTGAAGCGCCTCGGTCAGCGCAACGCCGCCCTTAAGTAGCATCGCCAGATCCAGCGTCAGACCGGTGATGTCCTCGGGGCGCGGGTCCGGCGTTAGCCAGTCCCGCAGCGAGCGCCCTGGCGGACGTGCCCCGCGGGCTTCTGCCTTGACCGAGATCGGCGTACAGCCGACCCGGTTGAGATGGGCGAAGACCTCGCCGCTCGCCTCGGCCTCCATCGTTCCCTTGAGGACTTTGCCCGTGGAATCGAGGGCCATGAAGGCGAAGGTCGACATCTACGGGTACTCCAGCGCGCCGGGCAGAATCTGCCCGAGGAGCCACGTCGCCCAGAGCGCAGGGGCGAGG
The DNA here is from genome assembly GCA_964658355.1 of Beijerinckiaceae bacterium. Lineage (GTDB taxonomy): Bacteria > Pseudomonadota > Alphaproteobacteria > Rhizobiales > Beijerinckiaceae > Methylobacterium. Next base: position 7,109 of record CAZZZJ010000005.1, on the reverse strand, counting down.
ACGGCGCCGAACGCGATACGGTCGGTCACCGGAACCGCGCTCGCCACGCCGGGCAGCACCCGCCTTGCGCCGACGAACGCAAGGCTGGTCAGGCTCGCGCCGAGCACCGCCCAGGACAGTCCGACAGTCCCGAGCAGCACGCCGCCGGCGGCCGCGAGCTTAACGTCGCCGAGGCCGATGCCGTCATGGCCACGGCGACGATAATAGGCCTCGCGCAGCGCAAGCAGGACGCCACCGCAGATCGCGGCATCGAGAGCCGCGAAGCCGATGGTCGCGACCGGAGGCTCTCCCAGATAGGACCCGTCTCTGATCCGCACCGTGAGGCCGATCAGTCCTAGAGCCAGGGTCGCAGCGTCGGGGATCGTGAAATCTGTCAGATCCTGCCAGATAATCCGCAGGCCGATCACGGCCAGAGTGAGCGCGACGATGCCCGTTGCAACCAGCCCCGGACCGGCCGAGACTGCGGACACCGCCCCAGCGACGGCAAGGGCGATCACAAGCCCCGCAAAATCGGTCGTCTCGACGCGTCTGACGAACATGCGGGGTCGGTCAGGGCTTGTAGACCGGGCGGCGTGCGGGCAGCGCGGCACCACGTCGGGCGCCCGCATCGAGTAGCTTGCCGCGGTAATCCTCCGCGACCCGCTGCGCATCCCGGCCCGAGCGTACCACTACGGGGCGGATAAATACCACGAGTTCGGTACGCTGGGCGCCGTTGTCGACTGAACTAAACAAATCGCCAACGTTTGGAATACGATCGAGGAACGGAACGCCGTCGCGGGAGGTCTGCCGTTTTTCGCTGATCAGGCCGGCGAGTAGTACGGTCTGGCCACTGGCGACCGAGATAGTGCTCGCGACGCGCCGCTTCGAAATCGTTGGCGTGAGCGTGCTCGACCCGCTGACTACAGCAGAGATCTCCTGCTCGATCTGCATGGTCACAGCATCGTTCTGGCCGATACGCGGAACCACGTTGAGAATGATGCCGGTATCACGGAACTCGACTTGGCTGACAAGCGGCGCGCCGGGCACGGTGATGCCTTGTGCCTGAGTCGTGGTGATCGGCACGGAATCGCCAACCTGGAGCGAGGCGGGTTGGTTCTCTAGCACCACGAGTGAGGGCGAGGAGAGGATCTTCACGTCGGTGAAGCCGTCGAGCGCTGAGAGCACTACGTCAGGCCCAGAATAGCCACCGACAAGGAAGTTGAAGCCACCGCCAGCACCTGCCGTCAGCGCGTTGGTAGCGCCGCCCGCCGTCGCCGCGGCTGCGCTCAACAGGCCGATCGATCCCTTGCCTTTGCCCAACCCGATGTTCTTTGAGTCTAGGAAGTACTGCACGCCGTATTTAAGCTGATCGGTGAGCGTCACCTCGGCGATGGTCACGTTGACCGCCACCTGTGCAGGGGTTGCGTCGAGCTGGCGCAAGGCCGCATTGATTTTCCGATAAGTCTCGCCATCAGCATAGGTAATGACTGAGTTGTTCGACGGGTCCGCGCTGATTGAGACACGCCGCGCCCCGTTGCCGCGTCGGGTCAGATCAAGGCTGTCGCTGCCACCGCCGGATGCAAATGAACTGCCGCCGTCGGCCATGCCGTTGTTCGGCGCGGTATCGCCATAGGCCGACGCGAACCGCGCCCGGAGAAGGTCAGCGCCGGTGTTCTGCTGGCTACCGCCCTGATTGCTGGAATTGCCCTGTCCAAGCCCTCCAAAGCCGGAGCCGGAATTACCTCCGTTTAGACTGCCACCCTGGTTGCCACCGGCGAAGTTCCGGCCCTGCCCCTGCCCGCCGCCGTTAAGGCCGCCGAGACCGGCGCTCTGCGTAGCGGTGTTGGTGTTGAGGTTGGAGTTGCCTGTCCCAAAAAGGCCGTTGATGACGCGAGCCAGTTCCTTCGCGTCGCGATAGCGCGCCTTGTAGATGAACACCGTCTCCTCGGCTGCTTCGACCGTGCCGTCGAGTTTGCGCACGAAGGTCTCGGCCCGACGGATCAGGGACGGGTTCTTCGACATTGCCATCACGGCGCGCAGGCGCGTAATCGGCTTGAACTGGATCAGGCCCGAGCTCGCCCCGTTTTCGCCGGTGTCGAAAAGCTGCGTCAGGTCGGCGACAACCGCTTCTGGCCGGGCACGGCGCAGCTCGAACAGGCTCACCGACTGCCCGCGCATCCAATCCGCGTCGAAGGCCAGGATCGCACTCACCGCCTCCTGACGGCGCGGGCCCGGACCCTTCACGATGATGGTATTGCGCCCGGTATCGAAGCGCAGGCCGTCGGCCTCGGTGACGAAACCCGAGACGAGCTTCGACATCACCGCGGCCGAGACGTACCGGAGTGGAACCACTGAGACGCCGTAGCCCGGCACCTGCGCGTTGCCGAAGCTGACGTTTCCGATGCTGGTGGCGGCCGAGGTGATACGGTAACCGGCCGCGTTGCGGGTCATGGTGTAGCCCTGGCCCGAAAGCACCGTCTCCAGCGCTGAGAGCAGCTCGATGCGCGTCATAGGCCGGGGCGAGGAGATCGTGATCTGGCCGGCGACGTCGGAAGCCATCGTGTAGTTGAGGCCGAGCGTATCGTTCAGGATGGCATGGACCACATCCTTCACTTCAGCCCGCTCGAAGTTGAGACGGTAGCTGCCGGCCTCGCCGGTCTGTGTCCCGATCTCCACCGCTTCGGAGCCGAGGCCGGCCGTCGCCTCAACATCCTCGGGGCTGAAATTATACGTACGTCCCTGGCCACGATCCGGTGCGACGACCGCATCTCGCGACGGCTTGCCCGCAACCGTCCGGCGCAGCGGACGCGCCGACAGATCCATCTCGGTTTCCGGTCCGGTAAGGCTTGCACGCGGGGGAGCGGCATCACGGGCAAAGGCGACCGGGCCGAGAAGTCCTACGCAGCAAACCGAAGCGAGGCAGAGCCGCATCAACAACATGGGAAGATTTTCCAATCCCGGCGTTTCGTTAATCTACCCTTCATCGTCTCCCATGCCCACCGGGACAATCATCAAAAATCTGCTTTACGTTTACGCCGTGCCTGATTAGGCACATGCAAAAAAAATTCCGTACGGTTAAGTTTGTTTTAGTATCTCCGTCATTGTCGAGCATCCGCTTCCAGCTAAGTTCGCCCGGACGCTGCAGTCCAAGCGTGCGACTCATTGGGAGAAAACAGATTATGACTGAGATGCGCAAAGACGCCGAAAATGAGATGTCCGGCGTCGAGCCCGGCACCCGTGTCGTCAACCTTGAGAAGGGCCGTCGCGCCTTCCTCCAGACCCTCGGTCTCGGCATCGCCGGCGCCGCCATCCTCGGCAACACCACGACCCAGCCTCAGGCCCAGGGCCTACCGCCGAACGTCACCGATGCGGACATCCTGAACTTCGCGCTCAACCTCGAATACCTCGAGGCCGAATTCTACCTCAACGCCGTCAACGGCACCGGCCTGAAGGCTGCAGACCTCCAAGGCGTCGGCGCCATCGGCGCCGTCAACGGCGGTGGCCGTGCCGTGCCGTTCACCGATCCGAACGTCCGCAAGTACGCCTTCGAGATCGCCTCCGACGAGGAGGCCCACGTCCGCTTCCTGCGCGCTGCGCTGGGCAGCGCCGCCGTTAGCCGTCCTCGCCTCGACATCGACTTCGCCTTCACCGCCGCCGCCCGCGCGGCCGGCCTGATCGGCGCGAGCGACCGGTTTGATGCCTACGCCAACGATACGAACTTCCTGCTCGCCTCGTTCATATTCGAAGATGTTGGCGTCACCGCCTACAACGGTGCGGCCGGCTCAATCCAGAATAAGACCTACCTCAGCGCCGCCGCGAGCATCCTCGCGGTAGAAGCCTATCACGCTGGTATCATCCGCACGGTGCTCTACTCAAAGGGCCTGATCAATCAGGCGAACGCTATCTCCAACGCCCGCGATTCGCTCGACGGAACCACCGATCTTGATCAGGGCATCAGCGGCGACCAGTCCGCCACGCCGGGCTTCACCGCGAACGATGCCAACCTCGTGCCCACCAACGCCCAGGGCCTCGTGTTCGCACGCACCCCCGGGCAAGTTCTGGACATCGTCTACCTCAACACCACCCAAAGCCCGGGCGGCTTCTTCCCCGGCGGCCTCAACGGCACCCTGCGCTAGTTGACGCGACGCCTAGTTATCGTCTTCGGAGGGCAAGGTATCGCTCTCCGAAGACGCGAAACGCGGGTCGCCGAATGTCGTCTCCAAAGAGGCTGACCATTCATCGATCGGCGCGGACCTATCGTCATCGCTTTCGTGGACGGCTCGGCGCGGCTTCTGCCGAGCGAGTGTCCGGACAAGCGCCGATCTCGCGCTTCGGGTTATGCGACCGACCATTCGGGTCGCCGGCCCGAATCGAGACGCTAACCTGAAACTCTAGCCCATCTCGCACCGTAGCCACCTTCAGAAACATTTTGCCGGAGGCGGGCGATGTCGGAGGTCCACTACATCGTGCGGCGTAGCCGCATGGGCAGGTTCAACTTTACGTTCATTAGCGATGCGGGTCGGCTCACCGGTTCGGTCGTCGTGTCGACGGCGGGTAGAACCGGCGCCGACATCGAGAGCGACGCGCGCGATCGAATCCGCCAACTCGCCGAAACGTTCGCGCGGATCGCAAGCCCGACCATGCCTGGCGTGGACGACGCGTCGTCGACGAAGTGCGGCCAGGTCATCAGCCATCCCCTCAGCGCGATCGCGTCGTGAGATTGCCGCCGGGCGTGAAGGCGTCGTCACGCTGAAACTTTTCGATAACAATTTGAATCCTAGGAGGTCGGGCGGATCTCACGCCCCTTTTCGGTGACTGTCGCGAGGTAGTCGTTTGCCGATAGTGGCCGACGGCGCCCCGTTTGGCGTCGCCGAACACCAAGATGGCTCATCGCCCTGATGGAATGCCGATCGATGGAGGACCGCCGAGACGCGGAACCGGAGGGCTCGATGGGCCCACGCTGAAAAGCCGGTAGGTGGTCTCGCGCGTCCCCTCGCGCAGCGTGACGCGATCGGGGCCAATGGCCTGTACACGCCACGTTTCCACCGAGTCTCCGAGCTTGAGGCTGAGCGAGGAACCGCCTGTGGGACGGCGGAGGATCGCGACGGCGTTGTCCACACCAGCGACGACGCCGACGAGGCGCAAATCTGGCGGCGGAGTTTCAACCGCCAGGGGCGTCGCTGGAGCGGTAAAAATCTGTCGCGGTGGCGGTGGGCGACGCGACGGCGCGAAGAGTGGTCGCCCCCTGAAGGCATCGAGCGTCGCGGGATCAAGCGTGCTCAGCGGGTTCAGATTTTGCGCCGGACCTGCTGGCGAGCGGACGTCCGAGACTTGTGCCGAAGTCGGCGCGATCTCCGATCTGAGCAGAACTAGGACCAGAACGGCTGCGGTGGCACCAACACGGCGTCGGGCATGACGATACAAATGGATCATTGCGTGTTCTCGCGGCGGTAGCCGCGGATCGCGAGTGCGACGCGCAGGGTCGGATTGGCTTCCTCGCCCCCTGGGCTACGCGCCGACACCGGGCGGATGTTCACGGCCTCGACCGTCATCAGCGGCAGGCCGGTCTCGACCGCCGTGAGCAGATCGAACAGCCCGTCGTTGGCGATATCGAGGCTGAGCCGGAGTTGGATGCTGCGCTGTGCCGCCGCGTCGGGGGCCTCGTCGCCGCGGACCTCGATCAGGCGGCCGCCGGCGCGTTCGACGAGGCCCGCGAGACGCTGCTGCAGCTCGGCGCGCGCGAGGCTTGCCGTCTCAGCAGTCAGATAGAGGGCCGAGAGGTCGCCGCGCGTCGGTACCGGACGCCCGGCTTCCGCTCGGATCCGCGTCTCGACCTGGGCGAGATGGAGCGCTGAGGCATTTGCCTCGGCACCGGCCTCCGACCAGCGCGCGAGGTTGGTGATCGTCGTGGCGAGCAGCAGCAACGGTGTGCCGACGAACAGCCCGACAGCGAGCGGCCTGAACCAGCGGGCGTCGCGAGCTTCTGCGAGCGTCATCGCGCCGCGTCCGGCGCGTCGCCACGGGTCGCAACCAGATCGAAGGCGTCCCGCCTGTCGGCATCGCGGATCACCGGTGCGGCGAAACGCGGGTTCTTCAGGCCGGCCTCGACTTCAAGGCGGGCAATCAGCGCCGGCGCATCGACGGAGCGGCCGACGAGGCGGATCCGGGCGGGATCGATGTCGAGTTCGCGCAGAACCGTGCCGTCAGGGAGCGCCCGGCTCAGCTTGTCGATGAGTACGATCGTCGCGGTGTCGGCGCGTTTACCCTCGATCAGGACGCGTTCACGCGACGTACCGGGGCCGCCGCGCAGCGCCAGCTTCGTGCGCAGCGCCGTCAGCCGCTGCTGGACGTCCTGCGCATCCGACATGGCCGAGGCCGCAACGATGGCCGAGATCAGCCAAGCGGCCGCCAGCCCACCGAGCAGGATCGCGAAGGCGCGACCTATACGCGACCTAAGCCGGCCGTCAGATGCCTGCGTGCGTCCCTTGTAGAGGTCGAAGCGCAGCGGCGCGTCGAGCGGTTCGGCAGCACTGCCCAGAGCCGTCGCCGTGAGACCCACACTCGTGAGGCGCGCCAGGAACGGCGCTACGAGATCGACGGAGGTCGCGAGCAGATCGACACCGATCGTGCCGTCTTCGGAAACGCCGTCCACGACGCTATAGGCATACAGGACTTGGTCCGCCCGCCAGGGCGTCAAGCGCTCCAAGCGGTGCACGATGATCGGCTGGAGGTAGCTGCGCCCGGCATAGGGGAGGCGCAGCGCGCGCGTCAGGAACAACTCCGGCGGCAGCCTCAGCTGCAACGCGCCCACTTTAAAGGCGTCCGGCGCGCGCGCGCCGCCCGCCAGATAATGCGGCGGCCCGAGACGATCCTTCTGCAGGGTGTGGAGCACGAGCCCGTCCGGCGCGATCGCGACGACGTGGCTCACGCCTGTCGAGAGGCGGCTCACGAGCGGCCGGAGGGTGGCAACGAAGGCGTCGAGTAAGGCTGCACCGATCGCCTGCACCGCGGTGGCGACGGGACGGATCGCGGCTCGCATCGTCCCGGAAGAATGAATCATCCCGAGATCCGCATCACCTCGTCGAGGGAGGTGAGCCCGAGGCTCGCCTTCTCGATCCCGTCGTCGAGCA
>CAZZZJ010000004.1:27621-34855 GCA_964658355.1 Beijerinckiaceae bacterium | reverse complement strand
GGCCGGCGATGATCTGCCGGAGCTCGTGTCTGTCGACGCCGACCGTCACCTTCGACCGCCTTCCGCTTGGATCAACGCAGCCCGTAACAGCCGTCTCCGGCCACGGTTCCGGTCCGGAGCGAAATAGCGGCTGGTATATCCAGATCATTGACGTGAACGTGAACGATCAGCCAAAACCCATCCTGCGATTCCGGGCGTAAAGGGGCGGACGCGACCCGGTCGTCACCCGGAAATGTTCGAGCCTGCAGATATGTACTTAAGCATAGTTCCCAACGAACCTTCGCCGAGCGAGGGATTGCCCCGTCATGTCCAGGATCAGATCGGACGGCGACTGAACGAACTCATTCCCAGTGTGGATGCGGTCGATTTCGACACGCGGCTTGGGCAGGTGGTGCTTCGGCTCAGGGCGGCCTTGCTCGACGCCGAGGCGGAACGACAGATCACCAAGGCGTTCGGCGACGAACTCATCGCGCTCGTGCCGCGCCTGCGCCGGTTCGCCCGCCTGCGCACCGGCTCCGAGGCGGAGGCCGACGACGTGGTCCAGGCAACGCTGATGCGCGCTTGGGAACATCGGTCCCAATTCAAGGACGGCACCAACCTGATCGCTTGGTTGTTTACGATCCTGCGCAACACCCATCTGAACCAGCGCAAGCGCCTGCGCCGCGAGGTCGAAGACGTCGACGGAGTTTTCGCGGGCGCCTTGTCCGCGGCTCCCGACCAGGAGCATCGGATCGCCCTGCTCGAGTTGCAGGCGGCGCTCGATGCCCTTCCTGAGGAGCAGCGGGAGACCCTAATGCTCGCGACGGTGGACGGGCTCGGGTATGACGAGGTGGGCGCCATCCTCGGCTGCCCGGTCGGCACCGTGAAGAGCCGTGTGAGCCGGGCCCGCGAACGCCTCGCGGCGACCTTGGGTCTTTCGTGACGGCGGACATGCCAACCGACGAGGATGTGGCCGCCCGTCCATCGTTCGATCCCACGCCCATGGCCGCCGAGGTCAGGGCCGCCTTGGACAGCTATCTGCGCGAGCGAGCGCCCGACCAGCGTCTCGCTTTCTGGAAGGCCATTGCGCTCGGCTACGGTGGCGTCTTCGAGGATCTCGCAACCGATCCGTTGCCGACGACTGCCGTTCCGTCGCCGTAGACCTTGGCCGCGCGTGCGCAAACGCGTGATGCCGGGACTTGCGATGATGTACCAGAACATCGCTCATCAAAATGATGCATCTGCATTATTGAGCGTCGGATCGGACGGCATATCTCCCTGACATGGTCGGACGCCTTCAGGCTCAGGCGAGTCGATCCCGAAGTTATGCCGGGTCACTGAGTCCCCCATCGGGCCCGGCATGGCCGCAGGGCCGGACGTCGTGCCACTCCGGGCGCATGTCCGGCCCGTAGGCCATCCTTCCGCGTAAGCTCGTCCCTCACCGGACGCCATGGAGATCTCGACAGTGTCCAATCCCGGCATGCCCGATCCCATCCCCGGCGGGGACGTCCCAAGCGAGATCCCGCCGCGACCTTTCCCGGGCGAACGTCCGCTCGGGCCGGACGAGCCGTCGGCCCCTTTCGACGAGCCGCCCATCGATGAACCGGCCGAGCCTGGAATCGGCCCCGATCACCTGCCGGGGGCGCCGACCGATCCGGGGATACGAGTCTGAGCATGCTTCCGTCGACCTACGAGGCACAGGCGATCCAGGAAGCCATCGAGTCCGGCATGTCACGGTCAGAACTCATGGAGACCCTGGGCGGAATGCGCCTGACGGAGGTCGTCCCGCCCCATGCCGGTGAGCCGCCGCCCGCCTATGCCGCCAGGGCCACCGGGGTTCTGATGGTCCGCTATCTCGCGCACGGCGAGAACGATGCCGGGCCGCCCGCTTGACGGGCAGGCCCTGAAAGAGAGCTCATGTCACCGTTCCTGAAAATCGCCGCGTTGGGCCTGGGCATCGCGTGCGCCACGACCGCCCCGGCCGCCGCCGGCTTCGATGGACGCTGGTCCGTCGCCGCCACCGTCGACGAGGGCGCCTGTGACGGTCCGTACAGCTATCCCATCGTCATCCGCGACGGCATCGTCGACGACGCCCGCGGCAGCAAGGTCGATGCCTCCGGACGTGTCGATGGCGATGGCCGCATCGTCGGCTCCATCAGGAGCGGGTTGGCGAGCGTCGCCGTCGAGGGCCGGCTTGCGGCATCCACTGGTTCGGGACGATGGACCCTGGCCGGTCCTATCACCTGCACGGGCCGCTGGACCGCGAGGAAGTCAGGCTGAGGTGCTCGTTCTTGACTGATAACAGATCAGTGCAGGATTGGAGTGGATCGCGATTCCTCCCGCATAGACTGTTTAAAAGTTACATTCCGCAACAAATTATTACACTTAATAGGGCAACCGAACGTATAGAATGGCTGTTTCGTAGTCATCCCAACAGAGGAGATGCCAATGCGACTGAAACTTGCTGGCGCAGCCGTCCTTGCCTTCGGTACGATTGCAGCAACCGCCGGCGCCGCCGAGGCCCGCGACGGGTGCGGGCCCGGAGGCCATCGCGGCTTTTACGGGTATTGCCGTCCGAACGTCACCTATCGCCCGATCGTCGTGCGCCCGGTCGTCTACGGCTACCGCCGCGTCGGCTGGTACGGCCCGCGGTGGCACCGCTGGGGTGGCTACCGCCACGTCGGCTGGCACCACCGCTGGTAAGGTGACGCCGGCATAAAAAGGGGCGTCCGGCTCGCGTCGGGCGCCCTTTCGCCATTGCGACGCCGGCTGTCGTGCGTTCCATAAGCCCGTCAAACACCCAATGAAGGTATCGCGTAACATCCCATGAGTGTGTGACGTGCGGGCGAGGGGCGGCCCCAGGGCGACGAAGGGCTCAGGTAAAACCTGGGCCCTTCGCTTGGGCTCGTACGGCGCGGGTCGGATCGTTGCATCGCGGCCGCGCACGCCTTCGGCCGGGGTGTAGCTCACGCTTGCGGCGTCAACGGCTGAACCCGACTGCTAGGCGGGAATGGCAGCGGCGAGCGAGGCGTTCGGGGGTGTCCTGGGACGGGGCACCGACATCACCGGACACGGTGGCGGATCGTCGTCGTCGTCACGTCGTCCCGGGCGAACGTACCGGCGCAGGTCCGCCAGGCGGCGCGGCCTGGACTGCCGCGACGACCTGGCGGGCGCTAGCGTCGCCGCCTTTCGGTCGAGTTCGCCGAGCGCGGCGAGGACGGCATCGACGGACACCGGCTCGGCCCTGCTGCCCGTGAGGCAGCGCATGCTCGGCGCGCTCTCGAGGGCGCTCGCATCGGACGCCCAGGAGGCGAGGATCGCCCGCCTCTCCCCATGCGAAAGCCCGGGGTGGGTCAACACCTCCCTGGGGTGACGAAACACGTCGCCGGGAGCGACGAGCGCCTGCCATGCCTCGAACGAGGCCGAGCGCGCGCCGGCTGGGTTCACGACGCTGGTCCGGGAATTGAAGCTCTCCATCATCGACATCGATCATCCCTCCTGAAGATGGGTTGGATGGGCGGTGCCCTCCCTTGCCGGTCGGCAAGGAAGGGCGTTCGACGGGTGGCGGAACTTACGCCGCCTTGCGCTCGGTCTCGATCCGAGGCTGTGCGTTGTCCTGGCCGACGGCAGCCGGCGTCCCGCCGATCGGGATGCGCCTCGGCTTCAGGGCCTCCGGCACCTCACGCTTGAGGTTGACGGTCAGCAGGCCGTTCTCGAGGCTCGCGCCGACGACCCTCACGTGGTCGGCCAGGTTGAAGGTCTGGCGGAACGTTCGGGCTGCGATACCGCGATGCAGCAACTGGCGATCGCCTTCCGCCGACTTCCTCTGGCCGGTGACCAGGAGGGTGGTATCGTGCTGGGTCAGGTCGATCTCGTCGGGCGCGAAGCCGGCGACGGCCATCGTGATCCTGTACGCATCGTCCTCCACCCTCTCGATGTCGTAGGGTGGCCACGTCGAGGAAGCCTCGGCCTGGGTGGCCTGATCCAGCATCGAGAACAGGCGGTCGAAGCCGACGGTGGAACGGTAGAGAGGGGCAAAATCGAGGGTCCTCATGACCACATCCTCCTTGGAGCAACGTGATGACAAGGGTCGCCGGATGCCTGACCCGGCGCCCGTTCAGCGAGCCAGATGTTGGCCTCGCGCGCATGTAACGCAGGCATCGCATACGGGTTCCAAAAAAAATCGCACCTCCTGAACGGCGGCGTTGCGTGGGTTGGACGGAGCCCTGAGAGAGGAAGACCCGCGCCAAGCCGCGTCATGCGGCTGTCGTTATCCTTGAGTGTCCGACGTCAGCACCTGTGGGCTGGTGGGGTTCGCGTGGGATCGACCCGCCGCGGCTGCCGGCGAACTCCACGCAAGTCCCTGACCTTCGGTGAGTCCCTGAGCAAGCGAGCAATCCTGGGCACCAGCCCAGATAGCTGGTCCCGCTACCCCTGACCTTCGGAGCCGTCTCCTCGCATCGCCCGTCCGGCATGGGCGCGCGCAGCCCGCAAGAAGGGTCCGCGCACGCAGTGCGTGGATGCCTTGCGGGCGAGCACGGCCATGCCAGGGTGATGATGCGAGGGGATGGGTTCGGAGGCCAGGGGCCCCTGCCCATCCGTTTCCGACAAGCCCGACGCTCCAGGCTGGTCGTAGCGGCACCTCATCGACCGATCCGACGCTGCCAAGCGAGGGTGGATCTCACCTCGGATGATGCCATGTCGTGGATGGACGGAACAAGGCCAACGGCATATGCCCTGTGTCAAGCCATTGAATATACACACGAAAGATGCCGAACCCTTTATATTGCTCAGGCGGTACGACCGGGGTGCGGCTGATGACGCACACCTTGTTGTCACCATGCCGAGCAACGAGACATTGCGTTTCGAGCGGTGTTTCGGCCCTTCAGAACGGCATGAGGCTGCGTTCGAGGATACGGCGTGCTGAGAGACCCGCACGCCGTTTCTTTTGTCGGCAGCATGTGACGGGCTCGGTCAGGCGGCCGCGATCGCTGAAATCCGGTCACGTCGACAGGTGTCCTTGGGCCGCCCAAGCTCGGCGACGGAGCCTCGACGTCACTGCCTCGTCGGCCGCGTGACGACGGTTGGGCCAGCGGACGACACCTAGCCGTTCGGTCCTGTTCGCCGGACGACGGCCTCTGGTGCGGGCGGCGGGGAGCCCAGCGATGCGTGCGGTCGGATGCTGACGAAGTGTCTCCGCCACGGCTCGATCGCGACGCAGAAAGGAGCACGTCTCGGCACGTGACGATCCGCGCTGGATCGATCCGCAGAACCGTTTCAAGCCCTGGAGCATTTTCCCGGCGAAGTGGTCGCCGGTTCGGCGCGAGAAAACGCGAGCACACCAAGAGATAGAGCCTTTTTTTGTGATCCAATGATCATGGAAAAGGCCCTAGGTCTTGATGTCGCTCTTGCTGACGAAATTGAGGTTCTCGATCATGACATCCTTGACGATTTCCGACCCCATGCGCTTGTTCACGCTGCGCTTGATCTGATCCAGGCGCTTCGTGACATCGTACTTCTTCATATTCCTGAAATTGAGCTCCTTGTCGTTGTAGATCTGCTGAAACGCCTCATCCATGACGAACGAGTTCGGCACGACCGACAGCCGCTTCATCGTGCGGGAATCCGCCGTGAAGACGATCGTCGCCACGACGTAGCCCTGAACGGCCCCCTCGGCGATGATCGGGATCTGCAGCGGTTGCAGCTTCTGATAGGCGAGGCCGTCCAGGTACTCCTCCGTCTCGGGAGGGCTCATGCCCGGCATCCAGGAGACGGCGGCATAGCTCGACAGCACCGTGATCACGCAGATCCACAGGCCGGTGACGACGATCCGGACCATGCGCGGTCAATCCGGATGGTGCAGGGACGCGGAGTAGGTCCCGTCCGACTCGGCGTTCTCGACCATGGTCGCGACGATGTCGGCGACCTCCTGCATCGCCCGCAAATGGATGCCGACGACCTCGTGGTTGCGGCCGAGCTTCGCGCGGACCCGGTGCAGGCAGTCGAGGGTCGCCGGATCGTCGGTGCGGATCGCGTGGCGGCCGAGGCGGGCGATCTCGACCAGGCTCTGGCTCTTGCGGCGATGGAAGTCGTCCTGAGCGCTCATGTCGTGCGCGAGCAGGGCGGCGGTCTCGGCATCGAGGGTGGCTTCGAGGTGTCGCAGGGTCGAGAGCAGCATGGGTCGTATCCGTCGGTTGGCGCGTCGGGGAGCGGCGATCGTCAGGCCGCATCGAGGTGGGCGGGGTCGCCGCCCGGGCCGGTCAAGCGATGGCCGGCCCCGACGGCCTGCGCGATCCCGATGCCGCCCGCCTTCGCGATCTGCGCCCCGATCTGCTCGGCGAGCATCGACTTCCAGATCGCGCCGGCATTGCCCTTGCCGAACACCGCCGCGGCGCCCTTCGGGAGCATCGATTCGACGAAGGTCTGCAGGACGAAGGCCTCGAAGTCCTGCCCCGGCTTGGCCGCCTTCCCGGCCACGGCGGGGGGGCCGCCCGATCGCAAGCGCGTCAGGATCGTCTCGACATCCGCGGCGCCGGGGCTCCTGGCGGCCGGCGTGGCCTGTGCAACGTCGAGCGCGGCCGCGAACGGACCGGCCGCATCCGAGAGCTTGGCGACCGCCGCTTGGTAGCGCATCGGCTTCGCCGCCTGGGCCACGTCGAGGACGATGTCGGAGAAAGGTCGTACGCTCATGGCACCTCGCTGTCCCGCCGCCCGCGAGGGGCGGTGCGCATGGGAGCGGTGGATGGAAGCTCGCACGAAGCTCTAGCATTCGAGGCTGACGGGAGGCTTGCCGCGCGGGAGGCTTGAACCCGTGACGCATCCGCCCGTGACGCGTCGGCGCGCGATCCGCTGGCGGCCGATGCCGCGAAGGCCTCGAGGCGGTGCAGCCATGCGCGTTTCTCGAGGGCCGCGCCGTGCTCGGCACGGAGCCGATCGACCAGGCGCTCCGTCCGCTTGCGCTGGATGGCGGAGGCGAGCAGCGCCGCTGAGCGGGCGTCGCTCTCCGCCCGCAACCGGCTCTCCTCGACGGCGAGCGCCTTGAGGCGGTGCGCCGTGGTCACCGGGAACAGCCCGTGGAACGGCGAGCGCGCGTCGAGCGCCTGGACGAGATGCTGGCGCTGCGCCTCCGCCTCGAGGGCCTGACCGGCGACGCGGGCCAACTCCACCTCGGCGAGCCGGTACATCTGCCCCTGCGCGTCGCGGATGCGCGCGAGCCTGCGCAGGCGCGCCTGCATCTCAGCCCATCCTCAGGGAT